>JBEION010000100.1:0-4173 GCA_040377565.1 Candidatus Nanopelagicales bacterium
AAGCCAACGCGCAACTAGCTCAAGTTGATGCTGAGATACATATCGTGGCCGGTGGGGAACCTCGCCAAGAGTCAGACGCAAAAGCAGTAGGTATGCTTGCAGAAGATGTCTCAATTGTTTTAGTCCACGATGCAGCTAGACCACTTGTGCCAATTGAAGTGACGAAGAATGTAGTTGCCGCAGTTCGCAATGGTGCCAAGGCAGTGATCCCGGTGCTTTCACTTGTTGACACGATCAAGCGCGTAAACAACAACGGGATTGCAATCGAAACCGTTGATCGAAATCAATTGCGTAGAGTTCAAACTCCACAAGGTTCTGATCGAGCAACTTTAGATTTGGCATATCAAAATCCAGAAGTAGTTGCGACTGATGACGCTGGATTGATGGACGCTCTTGGGATTGTGGTTCTTACCGTGGCCGGTGACGAACGCTCATTGAAAATTACAACGATGGCAGATGTAAAGCACGCATTGAGTTTGTTGGAGGCAACAAGTGAGTAACTTGCGTATTGGAACTGGTGTTGATGTTCACCCATTAGTAAGTGGACGTCCAATGTTTTTAGCTTGCTTGATCTGGCCAGATGAAACGTCAGGTTGCGAAGGTCACTCTGACGGTGACGTGGCTGCGCACGCTGCATGTGATGCAATCTTGTCCGCTGCTGGCATGGGTGACTTGGGTTCAGTGTTTGGTACTTCAGATCCAAAGTGGTCGGGCGCATCTGGCGCAGATCTATTGAAAGAAGTTGCATCACAGGTAGCCAGTTCTGGTTGGAAAATCGTGAATGTCAGCGTTCAAGTCATTGCCAATTCACCAAAGATTGGTTCTCGCCGTGAAGAGGCTCAATCTGCAATGTCTAAAGCATTAGGTGGAGTACCGGTTTCAGTAGCTGGCACCACAACAGATGGTCTTGGATTGACTGGCCGTGGCGAAGGTGTCGCAGCCATCGCTTCAGCATTATTAGAAGCCCCGCAAGATCGGTAACCTTGAACAGTGCGCCTTTATGACACTGCAACTCGAGCAGTCCGAGAATTTACTCCGTTGGTTGACGGCAAAGTTTCAATGTATGTCTGTGGCGCTACCGTGCAGTCTGCCCCACACGTTGGACACATCCGTTCCGGCGTAGCTTTCGACGTTCTGGCTCGTTGGTTGCGGGCTTCTGGTTATGAAGTAACGCTAGTTCGCAACGTAACTGACATCGATGACAAGATTTTGGCAAAAGAATCTGTCGAGAATCGACCATGGTGGGCAGTTGCTGCGCACTACGAACGCGAATTCCAAAAGGCTTACGAAATCCTTGGTTGCACCCCACCAACTGTTGAGCCACGTGCAACTGGCCATATCACTCAGATGATCGAGTTAATGCAAACCTTGATTGAGCGCGGACATGCTTACGAAGCCGACGGCGATGTTTACTTTGATGTTCGCTCATTTGCAGACTACGGAAAACTTTCAGGTCAAAAAATTGATGACCTACTTCCTGCGGGAGATTCCGAAGGTGAATCCCGCAAGAAGGATTCCCGCGACTTCGCACTTTGGAAATCGGTAAAGCCGGGCGAACCTTCATGGCCAACACCTTGGGGTAATGGTCGACCTGGTTGGCACATTGAATGTTCCGCAATGGCACAGGCTTACTTAGGTGATGCATTTGATATTCATGGCGGTGGATTGGATTTAGTTTTCCCACATCATGAAAATGAAGTTGCACAATCCAAAGCAGCTGGACAAGACTTCGCAAACTTTTGGTTACACAATGCATGGGTAACTACCGCTGGTGAAAAAATGTCGAAATCACTTGGTAACTCATTGGTAGTTACTGAAGTTGCAAAGCGAGTTCGCCCAATTGAACTTCGTTGGTACTTAGCGAGTGCGCACTACCGCAGTAACTTGGAATTTTCTGATAGCGCATTGCAAGAATCTGCAGTTGCCTTCCAGCGAATTGAAAACTTTGTGGAACGTGCTGCTGCAATTGTTGGCGATGTTGAGTTAACTTCCGCGGCAATCAATTCAGACTTTGCAACCGCAATGAATGAAGACTTAAACGTTCCGGCGGCTCTTGCTGTGCTACATGAAGTAGTGGGCGAAGGCAACACTTTGCTTGCTAAAAAGGCAGACGCTGCAGCCCTTATTGGTTGCCTGACCTCAGTTCGTCAAATGCTAGATGTTTTGGGTGTTGATCCACTTTCACCAACTTGGGCTGATGACAGCAAGAACGCAAAACAACTTGAATCAGCACTTGATTACTTTGTGCAACAATCAATAGCAGTTCGTAACGCAGCTAAGGAAAATAAAAACTTTGATGCTGCAGATGCCATCCGCGATTCCTTGCGGAATGCCGGCATCGCCTTAGAAGACACATCTGATGGTGTGCGCTGGAATCTGGAGAAGTAATGGCTGGCAATTCCAAGCGCAAAGGTGCGATCCGCACCTCCAAAAAAGGTGCAACCGCTGGCTCTGGTGGCCGCGGTAAGCAAAAACTTGAAGGTCGCGGTCCAACTCCAAAGGCAACTGAGCGCGATAAGCACCCGGCTGCAAAGCGAGCACGTGCTGCCGAAAGAGCTGCCGAAAAGCGTGGCTCAACTCGCGTAAGCCGTCCCCGCGATCGTGACGGCATCGAATGGGTAGCCGGACGTAACTCAGTTCTGGAAGCACTTCGCGCCAACATTCCAGCAAATGCGCTTTACATGCAGCAGTTCATGGATGCCGATGATCGCGTAAAAGAAATTTTGCAGTTAGCTAATGATCGTGGACTTCCATTCCTAGAAGCCCCACGAACTGAACTAGATCGAAATACCGATGGCGCTGTTCACCAAGGTGTCGCGCTTCGGATTCCGCCATATTCTTACCTTGATCCAATCGATCTCCTTGAAGATGCCTTCAATAATGATGAAGCAGCCTTCGTAGTTGCTCTTGATGGTGTTACGGATCCGCGCAACCTTGGCGCGGTAATTCGCTCGTCAGCCGCATTTGGTGTGGATGGCGTATTGGTTCCAGAACGTCGAGCTGCAGGCATGACTGCATCAGCCTGGAAAACCTCAGCTGGAGCAGCAACTCGAGTTCCAGTTTCCCGAGCCGTGAACTTAACTAGATCACTGGTTGAATTCAAGCGTGCCGGCTGCACCATTATTGGGCTTGATTCTGATGGTGACACTTTCGTGCAAGATGTCAGCAGAGAAATCGCAGCAGGCCCGATTGTTTTGGTCGTTGGTGGCGAAGCAACTGGTATGTCACGCTTAGTCCGCGACACCTGCGACATGATCGTCTCGATTCCAATGTTTGATGAAACCGAATCCCTAAATGCGGGTGTTGCTGCCGGAATCGCACTCTACGAATTGGCAAAAATTCGCCAACCGTAAGCAGGGCAATTCTCGTTTTGGGAATTTCCGATCTTTTTCCTAGACTAGGCAAGCGGAATGTTGCTTCGGTAAGTTTCCCGGCCTCCTTAGCTCAGTGGTAGAGCGTCGCTCTTGTAAAGCGAATGTCATCCGTTCAAATCGGATAGGGGGCTCCAGTTATTTCTAGGCAGTTGCCGAAACCTTTTCACCTTTAGGTTTGATTAGTTCTTGCACAATTGCAATACCAATCAAAACAATCAGTGCACCGACTGGCTCGTACCAGTGAAGCTTTTCATTCAATAAGATCACGCCAGCCAGAGTTGATACCACTGGAATTGAATAAGTCACTGTCGACATTGCAATTGCACCAGCACGCTTAACAATTACGAATCCAATTACTAATGCAACTCCAGTGCCAAGCACACCTAAAGCAGTAATCGCCAAAATTCCAGTTATCGGCCACGAAGTAATTTCATGCGGCGATGCGATTGCAAAAACTGCGCAGATAGTTGCGCCAATTGTTAGTTGTGTTGCAACAGCACTTATCGGATCAAGATTTAATGGCGTTACGTGTTTACGAGTCCAAATTGCAGAGAATGCGTATCCGATCGTGCAAAGTGCGCAGGCGGTGTAGGCAAGCCAGTTGGATTGAAAGTTAACGTCCCAAACCCCAAGCAAAACAAGTAGACCTAAGAATCCCAAAATTAAGCCACCAACCCGAAATGGGTTTAGCTTTTCTTCCGGCAACATAAGTACTGCCAAAATCGCGGTCCAAAGCGGCATTGTTGAATTAAGCAAGCCAGCGGCGATAGATGAAATGTGATGAATGGCCCAAGCAAAA
>JBEION010000171.1:0-2910 GCA_040377565.1 Candidatus Nanopelagicales bacterium
CCAAGAAACCGCACATCGGTAACTCCATAAACTGCAGCTGCAGCTACTTGTTCAGCTCTTCGGATGGCTGGAATCTCAGAACGGTCTGTCGAATCATCAAAGCCACCAGCGTCACCGTCAGTGCAAATGCAAAATGTAACCTGCACCCCAGCCTTAATAAGCGCCATAACGGTTCCGCCAGCACCAAAGTCCACATCATCTGGATGCGCAGTCACAACTAGCGCTCGGGTCACACCTTCTGGGATTTCAACTCGCTCTTTTGATTCGTTACTCACGTCGACCACTCTATTTCTTTAATGCCACAACGGCACATGTCAGGGTGCTTACGTAGACTGTCCGTGTGCCTTCACAACTCCTGGATGACTTAAACGAGCCGCAGCGCCAAGCCGTCGTTCATTCTGGAACTCCGTTGTTGGTAGTTGCCGGTGCTGGATCTGGCAAAACCCGAGTGCTAACTCGCCGAATTGCTTATCTAATGGCAGAGCGAAATGCAGCTCCCACCGAAATTTTGGCAATCACATTTACCAATAAAGCGGCAAACGAAATGAAAGAACGTGTTGCTCACATGGTTGGCCCAAAAGCCAGAAGTATGTGGGTTTCGACATTTCACTCAGCCTGCGTTCGGATTCTACGTAATGAAGCCAAACGACTTAACTTAAAACCTTCGTTCACAATTTATGACACCCAAGACTCAGTTCGCATGCTGTCTTTAGTTTCAAAAGATCTGGGCATAGATCCAAAGTCTTACAGTCCAAAATACTTACTTGGCCAAATCAGCAACTTAAAGAATGAACTAATTGATTACGAAGATGCGATCAGCAAAGCTGTTACTGCGCAAGAACAAACTGTGGCCCAGGCATATGGCGAGTATCAACGTCGCTTGATGCTAGCAAGCGCAGTTGATTTTGATGATTTGATTGGCCATACGGTTGCACTGCTGCAAGCTTTCCCAGATGTGGCCGAGCACTATCATCGTCGCTTTCGACATGTACTGGTTGATGAGTATCAAGATACTAACCATGCGCAATATGTTTTGATCCGCGAACTAGTTGGTAATGGTAAAGATGGAATTGCTCCCGCTGAACTTTGCGTAGTTGGTGACGCTGATCAAAGTATCTATGCTTTCCGCGGCGCTAACATCCGAAACATTGTTGAGTTTGAACGAGATTATTCAGATGCTAAAACCGTTGTTTTAGAACAGAACTATCGATCGACCCAAAACATTCTCACCAGCGCAAACTCAGTCATTGAAAAGAATTCTGGCCGTCCTGCCAAGCGACTTTGGACTGCTGAAGGTAGTGGCGAAAAGATTGTTATCTATACCGCCAATGATGAACATCATGAAGCTGACTTCATTGTCACCAATGTCGCAGACTTGATTGATAATCATGGCTTTGAGTACAAAGATGTTGCAGTTTTTTACCGGACAAATAACCAATCTCGAAGTGTGGAAGAAGTCTTCATTCGCCGCGGGGTCCCTTACAAAGTCGTTGGCGGAACTAGGTTCTATGAGCGCAAGGAAATCAAGGATGCTCTTGCTTACCTGCGAGCAGTTTCTAATCCAGAAGACGATGTTTCAGTACGTCGAATCTTGAATACCCCTCGCCGCGGGATTGGCGATAAGGCCGAAGAGGCCGTAGAAGGATTCGCGCGCCGCGAAAAGATCACCTTTAGTGCAGCGCTAAATAGATTGTCAGAAATTCACACCCTGCCGACGCGTTCTGCTACGGCACTTGCTGAATTCAATCGACTCCTCGGAAACCTACGCACGCTTGATGAATCAGGCGCTGGACCAAGTGCGATTCTGGAAGCAGCAATGGAAGCCTCTGGCTATTTAAAGGAATTGACTGCCAGCAAAGATCCGCAAGACGAAGTTCGGGTAGAAAACATTGCTGAGCTCGAGAACGTTACCCGGGAATACGAAGAACAATTTGCCGAAGACAACGACTCTGACGAAGTTGCAACTCTGTCAAACTTCTTGGAACGAGTTTCATTAGTTGCAGACTCCGATCAAATCCCAACAGGTGAAGAGCATGGTGGCGTTGTCACTTTAATGACGTTGCACACTGCAAAAGGACTTGAATTTCCAGTCGTGTTCTTAACTGGAATGGAAGACGGAGTGTTCCCACATCAACGCGCATTGGGTTCAGCCACAGAACTTGAAGAAGAGCGCCGCCTTGCTTACGTTGGCATGACTCGCGCTATGAAACGTTTGTACCTGTCGCGCGCAGTGGCTCGATCAACTTGGGGTCAACCGAATTACAACCCAGAGTCTCGTTTCCTTTCTGAGATTCCAGCAGAGCTCGTGGATCGACAAGGCGAAGAGCCTGGCCCATTAGGTCTTTCTGGTTCCGGTTATTCAAAACCAACAAAGCGCGATGAACCGGTAATGGTTCTCGAAGTTGGCGATCGAGTATAAAATGACAAGTTTGGAATGGGAACTGTTACTGCCGTTGTCGGACAGAATGAAAAAGCGGAAGCAACGATTGATTTCAAGAGTGCGGGAGAGAAGCGCTTACTTTTGCGTTACGCGCCAGTCGAAAAACTGTAAGTTACTTTCCCCATAGCCAAGCTGATGGGTTCATAAATTCGCCATCTTTAGTAACTTCGAAGTGCAAGTGCGGTCCAGTGGTGTTTCCACTTGATCCAGACTTTCCAATTTCTTGACCGGCAGCAACTTTGCCATCAGTAATTTCAATTCTTGATAAATGGTTGTAAGCGGTTACGTAACCATTGCCATGATCGATTTCGATTCGGTAGCCGTATGCGCCACCCCAACCAGATGCGATTACGGTTCCGTTTGCCGCGGCTACGACAGCAGTACCACTCTTGACGCGGAAATCTAATCCAGTGTGCCAACCCGCTGACCAAATGCCACCACGCTGACCGTAGCGAGCACTCAGTGTGTAA
>JBEION010000014.1:0-12873 GCA_040377565.1 Candidatus Nanopelagicales bacterium
ATTAAGTAACCCACTTCCCCAACACCGATAGCTTTCGATGAAACTGGGTCAGGTGAGATTACGCCGACTTCTAAAGTTTCGTGAGTTTCGCTAGTACTCATCATTTTGATGCGGTCACGTTCTGGGATCCGGCCATCAATTACGCGCACGTAAGTAACTACACCGCGGTAAGTGTCATAAACCGAATCGAAAATTAGCGCGCGAGCTGGCGCATCAGGATCGCCTACTGGCGCGGGAACTTGCTTAACAACTTCATTAAGCAGTTCTTCAACACCAACGCCAGTCTTTGCACTTACCTTCAAAACAGTTGCTGGGTCGCAGCCAATGATGTGCGCAATTTCAGCAGCATACTTTTCTGGTTGAGCCGCAGGTAAATCGATCTTGTTCAAAACCGGAATGATCGTCAGGTTGTTCTCTAGGGCTAAGTACAAGTTTGCTAAAGTCTGAGCTTCAATACCTTGGGCCGCGTCAACTAAAAGGATTGCGCCTTCGCATGCTGCCAGGCTTCGACTGACTTCATAAGTGAAGTCAACGTGCCCAGGGGTATCAATCAGATTCAATACATATGTTTGGTTATCGTCTGCAACGAATGGCAGGCGAACTGCTTGGCTCTTAATTGTGATGCCGCGTTCGCGTTCGATGTCCATGCGATCTAGATATTGCGCTCGCATGTGTCGGGGATCCACAATTCCAGTGATCTGGAGCATGCGGTCTGCCAACGTGGACTTGCCGTGGTCGATATGGGCAATAATGCAGAAATTACGAATAATTTTGGGGTCTGTGGCACCCGGCGCTGGGGGGTTAATTGCCTTCGACATTCGCTCATAATCCCACACTTGGGCACAATTTGAGCATTCGGGTACTTCGCAGGTACTCTAGAGGCTCGAACACCAATAAACGAAGAGGCAAAAAGTGGCCAATATCAAGTCGCAGAAGAAGCGTATTTTGCAGAACGCTGCTGCCCAAGAACGCAATAAGGCAGTACGTAGCGCGCTAAAGACTAAGGTTCGTCGTTTCCGCGAGGCCCTAGCAACAGGTGATGAAGCAGCAACTGCTTCGGCACTTCGTGATGCTAGCCGTGCATTGGATAAGGCAGCTTCAAAGGGTGTAATCCACAAGAACCAGGCTGCTAACCGTAAGTCAGCACTTGCTTCAACAGCTGCAAAGAAGTAACTAATCTTTTAAAAAACCGCCTTCGGGCGGTTTTTTTATTGCCCTAAAAGAGCACTATTCTTTTTCGCGCTCTAAGTCGAGCGCTATTCTTTCGGTGACCTAATTGCCATGAACTCTTTTTCCATGTGATACAAAGTTTGCGAACTTTCCAGTGATCGTCCGCCCGGAATCGCAACGTCATAAACCGTTCCCTTACTTGATCTATCGGCAAGTGCCAAAAGTCGAGCTGCGGCGGCAAGTTGATCTGGATGCCACTTTGCTTTTTGCGCACGCAGGAAACGAAGTTTCCAAGGTGGGACTCCAACCATTGGTGCTAGTTCGTTTTCACTCATGTTGGCTGGCGCGCTTGCGTATTTGATTAAGGAACGTAGGCCACTACTGATTGCAGATACCGCCGGCACAGCAGCGCTCGAATCATTAGCCATTGCCCAACGGAACTTTTCTAGAAGTTCAACAGGTTGAGCGTTCCACATTGCATCACTTAAATCCCAACCCATTACGCCAACAACGCCTGCGTAATACTGCGAGACTTCGACTTCATCAATTACATCTGCTTCGGTGTCAGCGCATAACTGTGAGACTGCAGCTAGCAACTCACCTAGGCCTGAACCGATCGAGGCTTGCAGTGCGGTAATCGCACCAGCGGTTGCTTTGCGATTGTGTCTGCGGAATTCTGCAATCAATGCTGCTTCTAAATCTTTAGCTTTTAACTCGCCGCAGGCTGCTTCTAGAACATTTGCCTTTTTTACGGTGTCAAGTAACTTCTTGCCCTTGACTCCCCCTGGATGCGTTATAACTAAGCGAACATGTTCGGGAAGGTCTGCGATCGCAGTTAGCAGAATTGCGCCAACATCATCTGTGGCTCCATCAATTCCTTGCACCACGATGACAGTTAGTTCGCCAAACAGGGATGGGGAAAGAGCGTTTGCAAGTTCTCCAGCAGCAGATTCGTTGCTGGCAACAATGTCTTGGCGAACTGAAGCGGGGTCTGCTTTGCGAGCCGAAGCCATCACGCCTTCAATAACACGCTGGACCAAGATGGCTTCTTTACCAACAGCCAGCACCACATGGGCTTGATCGATAGCGGAAGCTTTAGCCATGACTTCAATATGTCACGGGCCCCTGACTATCTTCTGGTCGCCACCCGAATCTGGGAGTCGTGAATCGAAACCGCCAAATCTCCCCCAAGGTCAGTGCGAAACACTTGGCTGCCTGTTAATTCATACAACGAGATAGTTTCTGGGGCTGGGTGTCCATAGTCATTGTCTTTACCTACCGAAATGAAAGCCACTTCCGCATTTGCCCAGCTGGCAAAATCACTTGATTGATATCGGGAACCGTGATGCGCAACTTTGATGACATCAAAATCAGTTGCAGGTAAGTCTCTAACGATTTTGTCTTGTGCTGGTGGCTCGATGTCACCTGCTAGGAGTATGGAAATGCCATTTACTTCAACAGCGATTGCCACGCTGGCATTATTAGCATCACTGCCCTGGCCCAGGATCAATTCACTTGGCCAAATGCAAGTAAATGAAACACCATTGATTACAAATCGTTCTGGATAAGTCATGACAGTTGATTTCTGATTTAGCCTGGCTAAAACATCATTTACAAATTCGGTAGTGCTTGGTGGGTCATTGAGTGGACTGACCCGAATCTGGCCAACCTCACGATTACCGATTGCGCCTTCCAGTCCTCCGACATGATCTGCATGAAAGTGCGTCAGCAGCAAAACTGGAATCCGCTTGATGTGAAGGTCAGATAAACATCTATCGATTGCTTTTGCATCTCCCCCAACATCTACAACCACAGCTTCATTTCGCCCCACGCGAATGACAGTCGCATCACCTTGTCCAACATCGCAGGAAACCATTACCCAATTTGGAACCGGCCATTGCTTCAACGTGAATGAGGGATTTATCCAGAGCAGTACAAGTGCGGCTAGAACTATGGAAACTGACTGACTTTGCTGCGTCGCAGTTAGCCGCCTCCAGGCTAAACCAACTTGCACAACACCTGATACTGAAAGTAACGCCAAGGCAATTCCGAATTTTCCAGCCGGCCATGGAATCACTAGCCAATCTATTGCTGAACTAAATTGCGCCACGATTGCAATCAGATGGGCAAAGCAACCTGCAACCCAGGCAATGGCAGTTCCAAGAACCTGTGACAACGGAGTCACTAATGCTGCTAGTAATCCCAGAACCATAGCTGGACCAGCAAGTGGAACTGCCAACATGTTTGCTGGGATTGAACTCAATGAAATGGGTGATCCTAAAGCGACCAATATTGGAAACACTGAAAATTGGGCTGCGATAGTTACGGTCAAGGTTTGGATGATCCAAAGTGGCACCCGCTTTGGAATCGTACGATCCAAAAAAGTTTGGATCCGATTAACCCAAAGAATTAGGCCTGCCGTTGCTGCAACGGAAAGCGCAAAGCCGTAAGACACGGCTAGCCATGGATCCAATGCAACTAAGGCAATTACCGCAACACTTAAAGCAGGCACTGGAGATCGATTTGATTTGGAATAAGTGGCAGCCAAAGCAACTAGTCCCATGACGGTCGCTCGCAACACACTTGGTTGTGGTCTAACTAAAACTACAAATGCAAGCAGCGCAACTACGGTGGCGAAGTATTGCCAATTTCGATTAACTCGAAACCCGCGCAGCACGGCAAGGACTACAACAATTAACAGTGTGACGTTTGTTCCAGACACTGCAATTAGATGTGTCAGTCCGGCGGCCTTCATTTGATTGGCTAACTCAGGCTTTAATGCCGAACTATCCCCTAGCGCTAGACCTGGCACTAGTCCTTGCGCAGCATCGGAACTGAATCGCAATGATTCATGTAATCCACTTCGCAGGTTAGCTGCCAACTCTTGATATCGAGGGGCAGTTTGGATCAAGTCTGGAGGCTCCAAGAGTTTGAGATAGCCAGCAAATGGCTTCCCAATCAGCGCTGGCGATAGTTTTCCGGAAAACTCAAATCGCTGTCCTGGAATGTAATTCTCGGCAATTGCAATCAGTTCTGGATCTGTGATGAATGACATGACAGGCGATCCGACATTGAAGGTCTTGCCTCGCGCAGTCAAAGTATCAATTCGCAATGTAATCCGTAAGAGTTTGCGATCATTCCAGTTCAAGGCTTCTTTGCTGTGGGTAACTACTGGGTCTGAGGTAATCGTTGCGATTCCTGACACGACAGAGTTTGATTGGCTGGCTTGCGCAATCGGACCTGTTGTAAGCGGCAAAATCCGAAGTGCCGCAATGCCAGTGCCAAGTAAGATGCCGAGCAGAATCATGGCTAGAAGTGTCTTGGTCTCGATCGCATCGCTTGAAAACTTTTGGATGAAAACTCGAGCCACCAAGATAAAAGTCGCACACATTGCGCTAACCCAGACGGGATTAGCTAGTCCCACTGACGTGATGACAATTGCCGCTGAAAGCCAGGTAGCAACAGCTAAGGAACTAAGTCGAAAGTCCACTTAAATTCGAACAAGTGCTTTTAAGTTCGCAAAAACTTTCGGTCCAATACCCGGTACTTCTTGCAACTCTTCGATGGAATGAAACCGCTGATTAGAATCGCGCCAGGCAATTATTCGACCAGCCATAACTGGTCCAACTCCAGGCAATGAATCTAGTTCCGCCTCGGTTGCAAGATTTAGGTTTATTCGGGGATCTGAACTTAACTGCATTGATTCAGCATTGCCGATGAAAATCATTTGGCCATCGGACAATCTTTCCGCCAAATTGATTGCGGTCACATCAGCACTTGGAATTACGCCCCCGGCTGCAGCAATCGCATCTGCAACTCTTGCTCCCGCCGGAAGCGTTACAAGTCCTGGAGTTTGAACATCTCCCTTTACGTCAACAACTATTTGATCAAGTCCTTGAGGAGAGACAGCAGTGCTGCTATTTGCTGTGATTGGAATTCCAGGACTGGCTACTTCTGGCACAGCAACTGGAGCTGGTCGGTTTAACCAAACTAAGCCAGCAGTTACTAGTACTGCCACGATTACGATCTTCAGGATTGGATTGATTGCCTGTGGTGGTGGAGTAATCAAAACTTGAGCAGACTCAGGTGCTGGCAAGTGCTCGGGTCGGCCACCCAAAAGTTTTGCGAGGCGTTCAGATGCAGTTACTGAAACTTGAACTTTGGGTGTATTGAATAGCTGCATGTTTTGGACCCTAGTAATTAGGGTCCGGTAAATCCCAGTGTGATCTAAATTGTGGGGTAACTAAACCTGTGGACTTACTACGACTGCTAAGGCTCCTGGGCCAACGTGGGTTCCAACAACAGCGCCGGCACTTGTTACTGAAATCGTCGCTATTCCCGTTAACTCTTTAAGTTGTTGGGCAACGCTGTTTGCCGCATCGAGTGCTTCGACATGGTGAATTGCGATCTCAGACTTAATCCGGGCCGCTGCCCCAACAATTTCAATCATTCGTGCGATTGATTTTTCACTGGACCTTACTAATTCCTGCTGCTCAACTTTGCCGTTGATCATGTGAAGAAGTGGCTTGAGATTCATCGAAGCGCCCATTTTGGCCTGTATCGCAGTAATGCGCCCACCTTTTTCAAGGAACTCAAGTGAGTCAACATAAAAAACAATGGAAGCACCGGCGCATTTGCGTTGGATCAAATCAAGAACATCAGCGTGACTGCTGCCCGAGTTTGCCAGCTTTGCGCCAGCTTGGACTGCGAATCCAAGCATCATTGCAATTCCGCGGGAATCAACAACATCAACCTGAAAATCTACTTTTCGACTGGCCAGCACGGCTGATTCGTAAGTTCCAGATAACTCACTGGATAAATGCACGCTAACTATTGATTCATGACCAGCGTTATGTAGCTTTTCGAAAGCTGCAACAAATACTTCTGGGTTAGGACGTGATGTGGTTACTGACTTACCGCTTCGCAAGGCAGTGGCAACTTCATCAACAGTTATGCCACCAACTTCATTGAAGGCAACACCATTACTAATTACTTGAAGTGGCACAACTTCTATGCCAAGTTCTGCAATTACTTCAGCAGGTAAGTAGCAAGTTGAGTCAGTGACTATGCCAACAGACATTAGTTATCCGAGCACTATGTTTACGAGCTTTGGCGGCTTGACCACAACTACCTTGATGTTCTGACCAGCAATAGCTTCAATTACAGATGCCTGGCTCATTGCCAATTCCCGCATTTCATCTTCTGTGATGTTTGGTGGAATCTCTAAGCGCTCTTTAATTTTTCCATTTACTTGGATAACGCACTGCACTGAATCTTCAACCAAAAGTTTTGGATCAACTGGTGGCCAAGGGGCAAGCGCAACAGTTGGCTTGTGTCCAAGTCGCTCCCACATCTCTTCTGCGGTGTAAGGCGCAACCAACGAAAGCATGATTGCTACGGCTTCGGTAGCTTCGCGAGCTGCTGGATCGGTTGGACCACATCCAGAATCAATTGCTTTACGAGTTACGTTAACTAATTCCATGGTTCGAGCAACTGCAACGTTGAAGCGGTAAGTCTCAACTGCAAGCTCGGCATCATTTAGGGCTTTATGGGTTGCTTTGCGAAGTGCAAGATCACCAGTAGTGAAGTCACAACCCGGTTCGCTATTCACGTCACCAGCAAGGCGGTAAGCGCGAGCCAAGAACTTCCTGGCGCCACTTGGTGAAACGTCGGCCCAGTCAACATCATCTTCAGGTGGACCTGAGAAGACCAGAGCTAAACGAATTGCATCAACACCGTGCTCATCTAATTCTTCGCTTAGTTTTACTAAGTTGCCACGGCTCTTACTCATTGCAGAGCCATCCATCTGAACCATGCCTTGATTCAGTAAGCGCTTGAATGGTTCAACGAAATCGACCATGCCCATGTCGAACATGACCTTGGTAAAGAATCGACTGTAAAGCAAATGGAGAATTGCGTGCGTGACGCCACCAACGTATTGGTCGATTGGTAACCACTTCTTTGCCTGATCTGGATCAAACGGCGCAGTACTTAGTTGCGGGTTTAGATAACGCATGTAGTACCAAGATGAATCAACGAAAGTGTCCATGGTGTCCGCATCGCGTCTAGCAGGACCTGCACACTTAGGACATGGCACATTTGCCCACTCATCAGCTGCGCCAAGCGGTGACGTTCCCTTAGGTGCTAGGTCAAGGCCAGCAGCATCTGGCAATTTAACTGGCAACTGATCAAGTGGTACTGGCACTTCGCCACACGACGGGCAATGAATGATCGGAATTGGAGTTCCCCAGAACCTTTGACGAGAAATCAACCAGTCGCGAAGACGGTAGTTTGTTGCTGGCTTACCAAGCTTCTTGGCTTCAAGTTCGGAAATGATCTTTGCGATCGCATCGACTTTACCTAGTCCATCAAGGTTGCCGGAGTTTACGTGTGCGCCATCGTCGGCAGTTGCCTCACCTGTGACAGCAGGATCCGTTTCAGATGCCACTACTACGCGAATTGGTAAATCAAAAGCCTTTGCGAAATCAAGATCTCGTTGATCGTGTGCAGGTACGGCCATGATTGCGCCAGTTCCGTAATCAGCAAGAACGTAATCGCTCGCCCAAATCTGAAGTCGCTCGCCATTGACTGGATTGATGGCATAGCGATTTAGGAAGACGCCAGACTTTGGGCGATCAGTAGCCAAGCGGTCCATGTCACTAGTTGATTTAACTTTTTCCAAGTACTCCTGGAATGCGACTTCACTTTCAGTCCCCTGCGCTAATTCGGCGGCAAGTGCTGAGTCAACAGCTACAACGAAGAACGTTGCTCCATACAAAGTGTCAGGACGAGTTGTGTAAACAACTACCGATTCGTCGCGGCCTTCGATTTCAAAACTAACTTCGGCGCCTTGAGATCTACCAATCCAGTTGCGCTGCATCAAGAGAACTTTTTCTGGCCACTGGCCCTCAAGTTCCTTCATGTCATCAAGTAGTCGATCTGCGTAATCTGTGATCTTGAAATACCACTGATTCAATTTCTTTTTTGTTACCGCAGAGTCGCAGCGCTCGCATTCGCCACCGACAACTTGCTCGTTAGCAAGAACGGTCTGGCACGATGGGCACCAGTTAACTGCCGAATCTTTTCGGTAAGCCAGGCCGCGCTCATACATTTGCAAGAAGAACCACTGGTTCCATTGGTAGTACTCCGGGTCGCAAGTGTTTAGAACGCGATCCCAGTCGAATGAACAGGCATACCTGCGCATTGAAGCTTTTTGAATTGCAATGTTTTCGTAAGTCCAAATTGCAGGACTTTCGTTGCGCTTGATGGCTGCGTTTTCAGCTGGAAGTCCAAAGGCATCCCAACCAATTGGGTGCATGACGTTGAAACCTTGATGAACCCAATAGCGAGAGATCACATCGCCAAGGGCATAAGCCTCGGCGTGACCCATATGAAGGTCACCCGATGGATACGGGAACATGTCGAGCACATATTTAGTTGGTCGAGAATCATCAGGTCGACCTGATCTAAATGGGGCTAATTCATCCCAAACTGGCAGCCATTTCTCCTGAACCGCGTGAACGTCATAGAAATTGGGATCTGGGATAACCTGCTCGCTCATGATCCCTAAGAATACTGGGAAATGCTCTATGTCTAGAATCGGGATTGTGTCTAAGCGCGGGTGGATCTTATTTGTTGCGCTAGGAATCATTTGGGGCACGCCTTACTTATTCATCAGAATCGCGGTAGTTGACCTATCCCCTGCCGTTGTGGTTTTTGGTCGAGTCATGATTGCTGCCTTGATCTTGCTCCCAATCGCAATTCATCAAGGGCACGCTCGCTCGCTCAAAACTCATTGGAAGGGCATTCTGACTTTTGCCGCCATTGAAATGTGTATTCCGTTCGGCGCGCTTGGCGTAGCTGAGAAAGAAATCTCAAGTTCGTTGACTGGGCTTCTGATAGCTACTGTTCCTCTAATCAATGCCGTGATTTCGCGTCAGATGGGTCTGGATTCGGTTTGGGATGCCCGAAGAATCGTCGGTTTATTCGTTGGCTTCTTTGGCGTTGGCATGTTGGTTGGATTCGATATCAGCGCAAGCAACTACTGGGCAATTATTTTGTGCCTATTTGCCGCTACTGGATATGCACTTGGCCCAATCATTATTACCAAGATGCTTAGCGACGTTGCCAGCATTGGAGTGATCGCTTGGTCACTGCTTGTTGCAGGAATTGTTTACTTACCATTCGTTACCTATGAAGTGCTAAATGATTCATGGCGAGCACCTGGAGTAACTGAAGTTTCCCAGAATGCAATTCTTAGTGTTGTCGCACTTGGTGTTTTATGTTCGGCGATTGCATTCGTTGCACTCTTTGCGCTGATTGCAGAAGTTGGACCAACACGTACAACTGTTATTACTTACATCAATCCAGCTGTGGCAATCATTCTCGGCGTAATCATTTTGAGTGAACCAATAACTACCGGAATCATGATTGGCTTCCCATTAGTTCTAATTGGTTCAGTTATGGCAACTAGACGTAATCTCGAAGCAGCCAATGTTTCAGCTGCTGAGGAACGTTAGCGAGCTGTGAAGCCTCGGGCGTATTGATTGGGCCAAGGAATTTCATCACCAAGATCTGCCGCGGCTTGAATTGGCCAGCGCGGATTGCCCAACATTGCACGAGCAATCATTACTGCAGAGACCGCACCATCTGACAAAATTTCTTCAGCTTGTTCGCCAGTTGTAATCATGCCAACTGCATTAGTAAGGATGCCGGCTTCTTGTTGAATCTGTCGAGCAAACTTAACTTGGTAGCCCGGACCAACTTCAATTTGTTGCTCTGGTGAGATACCAGCGGATGAGCAATCGATTAAGTCAACACCGCGAGCTTTCAGTTCGCGAGATAAAGCAACTGAGTCATCAATGCTCCAGCCACCATCTATCCAATCGGATGCCGAAATCCGAACAAACAATCCGTGTGATGCCGGAACAATTAGACGAACATAGCTAGCGATTTCGCAAAGTAAGCGAATTCGATTTTCAAATGAGCCGCCGTATTCATCAGTTCGTTTATTTGAAATTGGGGACAAGAATTCGTGCAGCAGGTAGCCATGGGCGGCATGAATTTCAATCACGTCAAAGCCGGCGCCAAGTGCGCGCTCGGCTGCTGCTGCGAATTGGCCCTTTAGTTCTTCAATTTCGTCTAGGGTCATTTCGCGTGGGGCTGCATAGCCATCAAAGGCAACTGCAGATGGCGCTATGGTCTGCCAACCACCATCACTTGGAGCCACTGAGCCTGGTTTATCCCAAGGAACGTTCGTTGAACCCTTGCGGCCAGCATGAGCCAGTTGGATTCCGGTCTTAACGCCAAAGCGTTGCGCGAATCTTGGCACTTCTGCCCAGACCTGGGCTTGTTGATCTGTCCAAATGCCAGCACAACGCGGTGTGATTCGACCTTCCGCTGAAACAGCGCTGGCTTCAACCATCACAAGGCCGGCGCCACCGGTTATTAGTGAGCCGTAATGAACCGCATGCCAGTCCTGAATTACGCCTTCGACTGCTGAGTACTGGCACATTGGGCTAACCCAAGCGCGATTCTTGAAAGTTACGCCACCGACAGTTAACTCAGAAAATAGCTTGCTCACTTAATCCCCAATGGTTGCGACCATGATCGCCTTGATTGTGTGCAAGCGATTTTCAGCTTGATCAAAAACCACACTTGCTTCAGATTCGAATACATCGTGGGTAACTTCAAGACCATCGTGCATTCCAGTTTTGTTGGCGATAGCGCGACCAACAGTGGTTTGCTCGTTATGGAAACCTGGCAAGCAATGCATGAACTTAGAATTTGGATTTCCAGTTTTGGCTAAAGCAACGTCATTTACTTGGTAACTTCCAAGTAGTTCAACGCGTTCTTTCCAAACTTCTTCAGACTCACCCATGGAAACCCAAACATCAGTGTGAATGAAGTCAGAGCCAGGCAATGCCTCATCCATGTCTTCAGTAAGCAAAATTGAGCCACCGCTCTTTGCCAACAAACCTTGCGCAAGCTCTTGTACTTCAGCAGCTGGCCAAAGCGCCTTAGGTGAAGCAATTCTTATGTCAGAGCCCAGTAGTGCAGATGTCACGAGTAATGAGTTGCCCATGTTAGAACGAGCGTCACCAACGTAAGTAAATGAAATATCGTTTGGTCGCTTACCAGAATGCTCAACCATCGTCATAAAGTCAGCCAACATCTGAGTTGGATGCCATTCGTCAGTTAAGCCGTTGTAAACCGGAACGCCAGAAAACTCAGCAAGTTCTTCAATCTGAGCTTGAGTCTTGCCACGATATTGAATCGCGTCGTAGTAGCGGGATAAAACTCTCGCAGTATCAGCAATTGATTCTTTATGTCCAACTTGTGAGGACAAACCATCTAAATAAGTTGTGTGAGCGCCTTGATCAAAAGCGGCAACTTCAAATGCGCATCGAGTTCGAGTGGAAGTCTTTTCAAAGATAAGGGCAATGTTGCGCCCAACCATGTGCTGAATTTCCCGGCGCTGCTTTTTTTGAGCCTTGAGATCGATAGCTAAATCGATCAAGTAAAGAAACTCTTCACTTGTGAAGTCAATTTCCTTAAGGAAATCGCGATTCTTCAAATCCATGGTCACTCCGGGGAAGGCTAGAAAAACAAAAAGGCTAGGGAACCCTTAAGTCCCCTAGCCTACCTGCTTGGAATTAACGTCCAGTCAAGCTCATGATGTGCTTAACGCGGGTGTATCCCTCAATGGCTTCAGTGGATAGGTCATTGCCATGACCAGAGTGCTTGAATCCACCGTTTGGCATTTCAGCGGCCTGAACCAAGTGGCAGTTAACCCAGACCTGACCGAAGTCCAAGTCCTGTGAAGTGCGGATAACTTTGCCGTGATTTTCAGACCAGATCGATGCAGCCAAACCGAAGTCAACGTCATTAGCCATTTCGATTGCTTGGGCTTCATCCTTGAAAGTCTGAATGGTTTGCACGGATGCAAATACTTCAGTCTGAATCATTTCGTCATCTTGCTTTAGTCCAGCGACCAAAGTTGGCTCGAAGTAGTAGCCACCATTTAGGCGCTGCGCCTTGCCACCAGTCAAGATCTCAGCGTGACTTGGCAAGCGATCAATGAATCCCTGAACGCGATCAAGTTGGTTCTGGCTATTCAAAGCGCCATAGAAATGGTCATCATTTTCTGGAGCACCGAACTTGAACTCAGCAACTTTCTTGGCAAGGGCTGCGGTGAATTCCTTAGCAATACCTTCTTGAACAATTACTCGAGTGCCTGCAGCGCAGTCTTGGCCAGCGTTGTAAAGGTTAGCCTCGGCAACACCTTGTACGGTTTTTTCGAAATCGCAATCGTCATAAACAATGACTGGAGCCTTGCCACCAAGTTCTAAGTGAACGCGCTTTAGATCTGGTGCTGCACTTGCGGCAATTTCCATACCAGCACGAACTGAACCAGTGATCGAAACAAGATCGGGGCGCTTGTGCGCAACCATGGCTCGACCGGTATCGCGATCACCATAAATAATGTTGGCAACACCAGCTGGCAAATGCTCAGCAAAGATTTCAGCCATGATGCTTGCAGTGTGTGGTGTGGTGTCAGACGGCTTCAACACGATGGTGTTACCCATTGCAAGTGCTGGCGCAAACTTCCAGACCGCCATTAGTAACGGGTAGTTCCAAGGTGCAACCTGCGCACAAACACCAACTGGTTCGCGGCGAACTGTTGAGTCGTAACCACTTAGG
>JBEION010000048.1:0-6273 GCA_040377565.1 Candidatus Nanopelagicales bacterium
ACAAGAGTGTGCATTTCATCAATGAAGATGATGATGTCGCCACGAGTTTTGATTTCTTTCAAAACTTTCTTTAGACGCTCTTCGAAGTCACCACGGTAACGAGATCCTGCGACAAGTGCGCCAAGATCAAGTGAGTAAATCTGCTTGTCTTTTAGAGTCTCAGGAACTTCACCCTTAACAACATTTTGTGCAAGACCTTCAACAACGGCAGTCTTACCAACACCTGGTTCACCAATTAGAACTGGGTTGTTCTTGGTACGACGAGATAGCACCTGCATTACGCGTTCGATTTCTTTTACGCGACCAATAACTGGATCAAGCTGACCATCCCGCGCAGCCTGAGTTAAGTTGCGACCGAATTGATCAAGGACCAATGAAGTTGAAGGTGTGCCTTCAGCTGGACCGGCACCTTGTTGCTGTGGCTCTTTGCCCTGGTAACCCGAAAGAAGTTGAATAACTTGCTGACGCACGCGATTTAGATCTGCGCCAAGCTTTACTAGAACCTGGGCTGCAACGCCTTCGCCTTCGCGAATTAGACCAAGCAAGATGTGCTCGGTGCCGATGTAGTTGTGGCCAAGTTGCAATGCTTCGCGAAGGGAAAGTTCAAGAACTTTCTTTGCGCGTGGCGTAAATGGAATGTGACCGGACGGAGCTTGCTGGCCTTGGCCAATAATTTCTTCAACTTGAGCGCGAACTGCTTCAAGTGAAATGTCCATGCTTTCAAGAGCCTTGGCGGCAACGCCTTCACCTTCGTGAATGAGTCCAAGGAGGATATGTTCGGTTCCGATGTAATTGTGATTCAACATGCGTGCCTCTTCTTGGGCAAGCACCACAACGCGACGAGCACGGTCGGTAAATCTCTCGAACATGTGCAACTCCTCTTAACTTTTCGGCCTTGACTCAATGCTAGAGCCAATGCATGACAGCGCATCTGCGGATTTATAAACCTGCAAAGGCTTGGCAGCAAGGTCTGCCGTATTCAATGGACTTTTCGAATCTGGGTCTATCTGCCAGTAGCGAACAGTCGATATTTAGAGGTTTTTGAGCATTCTGGTGTTGCCCAGAGTGTTCGGCTTCACATGCTCTAGATCCAAGAATTCTGCAACGCCCTGATCGCCCGAAAGCAAAAGTTCGGCATATGTAGAGGCATCAACCGGTGACTCTTCGATTGGCTGGAAACCGTGTCCCGTGAAAAATTTAGTTTCGAAAGTTAAGCAAAACAGTCTGGTTAATCCAAGGTCGGATGCGCGCTGCGTTAACGCATTCAGGATCTGCGAACCAATTCCTTGACCCTTACAGCTTGGATCGACGGCAACAGTTCGGACTTCTCCTAAGTCATGCCACATCACATGCAATGCGCCACAACCAATAACTTTTCCATCTTGTTCGGCTACATAAAATTCTTGGACATCTTCGTAAAGCGTCACAGTATTTTTGCGAAGTAGTCGCGGGCCATCTCCGGCATAGTTTTCAACTAAGTCGCGGATTGCTAAAACGTCTGCAGTTATTGCTGGACGAACAGTTACGGTCATGTCTATTCAGGCTTTACTAATGGGAACAAAATAGTTTCGCGAATATTCAAACCAGTTAATGTCATTAGCAATCGATCAATACCCATGCCAACACCACCAGTTGGTGGCATTCCATACTCAAGCGCACGCAAGAAGTCTTCATCAAGTTGCATCGCTTCGGCATCGCCGCCAGCTTTAAGTGAAGACTGTTCCATCAAACGTTCGCGTTGAATGACTGGATCAACAAGTTCGGAGTATCCGGTTCCAGCTTCGTAACCGTCGATATAAAGGTCCCACTTCTCGGCAGTTCCCTTTTGAGTTCTGTGTTCACGAACTAGCGGTGAGGTATCAACTGGGTAATCCATAACAAATGTTGGCTTCTTTAAATGCTCGACCACGTAGTGCTCAAGTAATTCTTCAACCAGCTTTCCATGAATTGCTTTTGGATCGTGTGTAATGCCAGCATCTGCGCAAAGTTTACGAAGTTCTTCGATTGGAGTTTCTGGAGTTATCTCTTTACCAATTGCTTTACTAACTGATGGGAAAACCGAGATCTGATCCCATTCGCCAGATAGGTCACGAGTACCGCCATCAACTAATTCATAATTCAAAGTGCCATGTACTGCCAGTGCAGCTTCTTGAATTAGTTCTCGAGTGAGAGTCGCCATGTCGTTGTAGTCAGCGTAAGCCTGGTAATACTCCAACATTGCAAACTCAGGTGAGTGAGTTGAGTCAGCGCCTTCATTGCGGAAGTTGCGATTGATTTCAAATACGCGTTCGATTCCGCCAACTACACAGCGCTTTAGGAAAAGCTCTGGAGCAATCCGCAAGAACAATTGCATGTCAAAGGCATTCGATGCAGTTACAAATGGTCGCGCTGCTGCGCCACCATGCATAGTTTGCAGCATTGGAGTTTCAACTTCGATGTAGTCCCGCTTAGCAAAACTTGCTCGCAAGCTCGACAAAGTTGCTGGACGCAGTCGCGCAACCGTGCGAGCGGTATCGCGCATAATTAAGTCTGCGTAACGCTGACGAACTCGAGTTTCTTCACTCAAAGGTTTGTGTGGATTTGGAAGTGGGCGCAAAGCTTTTGCAGCCATGTGCCAGCTGTCAGTCATTACGGAAAGTTCGCCGCGCTTGCTGCTGATAACTTCGCCAACAACTGCAACTACGTCACCGATATCAACTAAGCCTTTCCAGGCATCAAGTTGCTCTTCACCAATTCGATCAAACGACACCATAGCTTGAATAGTTTCGCCAGTTCCTGCTTGTAATTGAGCGAAGCAAAGCTTGCCAGTGTTGCGCATGAACATAACGCGGCCAGCTATACCGACAGTGTCGCCACTTTCTTGTTCGGCGACTAAGTGCGCGTACTTGTCTCGAACTGCAGGAATTGTCGTAGTGACCGGAACTCGAACTGGGTAAGCCTCTTGACCGTTAGCCAAAATTGCAGCCCGCTTTTCGTGACGAACCTGCATTTGTTCTGGCAGGTCGTCTACTTCTTCGGCAGCTGGATTCTGGTCGGTGGTCATTGACCAAGATTATCGGTACTAAGCGTTGCGCTCGAACATCAGACGCAGACCAATCAAAGTTAGATCTGGCTCGTGGTGGGTTATGGTCTCGGACTCTGGGACCACAATGGCCGATAAGCCGCCCGTGGCAATCACAGCCTTAACTGGAGTTCCCAACTCATCAACAATTCGATCCACCAAACCATCAACTTGTCCAGCGAATCCATAGACAGCGCCAGATTGCAAGGCTTCGACAGTGTTTTTGCCAATTACGTTGCGTGGTGCGATTAATTCAACTTTTCTTAGTTGCGCAGCTCGTAAGGCCAGTGCATCAATCGAAATTTCAATGCCAGGTGCCAGAGCGCCACCTAGGAATTCACCTTTAGCCGAGATCACATCAAGATTCGTGGAAGTTCCAAAATCAACCACTATGGCAGGGCCGCCATACAACGTGAAGGCAGCTAACGAATTAACAATTCGATCTGCGCCAACTTCCTTTGGATTGTCAGTCAGAACTGGAACACCGGTCTTGATTCCGGGCTCAACAATTACTTGTGGGACATCTTGGTAATAGTTGTTCAGCATTGTGCGCATTTCGCGAAGCACCGCTGGCACAGTTGAACAAAGTGCAATCCCAGTAATGTCTGGTGCGTCGCTGAGTATCGCCTTGAACTTAAGTGCCAATTCATCAGCAGTCTCGCGACTATCTGTCTTAGTTCGCCAAGATGAAACTAATTGGTCACCTGCAAACAACCCAAGAACGGTATTGGTATTGCCGACATCAATTGCTAACAGCATGCTTTTCCTACTTTGCTATCTCGAGGTTGTCGATAAGTCTTACGTCTTCAATGTTTACTGCTACAAAAACTCGGGCGTTGTTAAGTGTTGGCGATGAAACTAAATCATTAGATCTGATTTCGAAGTATTCAACTTCAAACTTCCCGCTTTGCTTCAAGATCGCAATACCAGCGGCTTCTGCTTCGTCCATTGAACTTGAACTCAAAAAAACTTCAGCTGCTTTATTCATCGCAGTGGGAATTAGTTTTGCGTGTTCAATGGCTTGCTCTGAAAGCCGACTATTTCGACTTGATAGCGCAATGCCAAATTCATCCCGCACGGTTGGTACTCCAACAATTTCGATTGGCATCTTTGTGGCAGTAACCATTGCCTTAACCAGGGTCAACTGTTGAAAATCTTTTTCCCCAAAGAATGAATAGTTGGCATGGGTAATTGAAAGCAATCGCTCCACGACCGTCAACATGCCACGAAAGTGCCCAGGGCGGGCTTTACCTTCTAATACATCGCCGATTGCACCTGGTTCCATTGGTGGATTTACTTCCAAACCGTTTGGATACATCTGTGAAACGTCTGGCACAAAAACTGCATCAGCACCAGCGCTTTGCAAAGTATCGAGATCAGAATCCAAAGTTCGCGGGTATTCAGCTAAGTCCGAAGAATTATTGAACTGTGTCGGGTTAACAAAAATTGTCGCAATAACACGAGTTCCATTTGGAGTATTTGCTTTTGCGAATCTGACTAACTCGGCATGGCCCTGATGCAAAGCACCCATGGTCAACACTGCTGCGATTGGGGTGGATTCTTTTTCAGCCCAAGCATCAACCTCGGCAACAGTGTTTAAAACTATTGGGCGGCTCATGATTCATCTGCCAAAACAATTAAGAGTTCTTCAGCTAACTGTGGTTGCAAAGTTCCCGAAGCAAGAGCCCGAATCGCAGTCAACCGTGCCATCGCCCGATACGCCTGACTAACTGCCGGATCAAAGTTTGCTAACACGCGCAAATGTTCCCGAACTGTTCCAGCATCACCACGTGCAACTGGACCAGTGATCGCCGCATCACCATTACGCAATGCGTTATCTAAAGATGCGCCAAGTAGCGGTGCGACTAAGTTTTCTGGATTTGTAATTCCAGCAGCTTCAAGCAACTCAGTTGTTTGGGTCACTAGCATCATTAGATTGTTTGCACCAAAAGTTAAGGCTGCGTGATAGAGCCCGCGATTTTCTTCGGGAACCCAAATTGGTTCGCCGCCGATTTCCACAACTAATGTTTCGGCGACCGGGCGCAAAGTCTGAACTGTGGTGATTCCAAATGGACATGCAGAAAGACGATTCAGATCGATGCTTGTTCCGGTGAACGTCATGACTGGATGAAGTGCCAGCGGTAAACAGCCTTGATCTGTTAACGGTCGCAGAATTTCAATTCCATAACTGCCTGAAGCGTGCATTACAAAAGTTCCAGGACTAACTGCATTGGTTGCAGCTAAACCATTAACGACTTGGCCGAGGTAATCATCAGGCACAGTCAAGAGAATCAGGTCTCGATCTTTAACTGCTTCTTCAATCGAAGTAACCGGAACACCAGGTAAAAGTGATTCAGCTCTTAGTTTTGAGATGTCGCTAACTGCAGTGCAGGCGCGGATGTTGTGTCCCGCACGCTTTAGGGCAGCACCTAACACGGAACCGGCTCTGCCAGTTCCGACTACGCCAACGTCAAGGCGTGGAGGTTTTTCGGTCCAAGGCTCATCGCTCTCGGCCATCGTGTTGACCACGTATTAAGACTAGTAGCAACTTTCTAAATGTCGAATAAATCGATAAATCATCAGGGGTATGACACGATAAGTCCCGTGGTTGAGCGCAGCAGAGTGGGGATCTCTCCCCTAGATACAGCAAGGTCTGATCACACCTCAAACTTGGCATTACATGCCCCAGCGACTCACGGCATGATGCGAATCGATTGTGAGTATGACGGCGAAATCATTACTGCGGCAAAACCAATTCTCGGTTCTATGCATCGAGGCGCCGAAAAACTTTTCGAGTCTCGCGACTACCGACAAGTCATAGCGCTTGCCAATCGTCATGAATGGTTGAGTGCCTACTCGGGCGAAGTTGGCGTCGCTCAATTAGTGGAAACCGCACTTGGTATCGAAGTTCCCGACGCTGCTCAGTGGTTTCGCACGTTACTCCTGGAATACAACCGAGTGACTTCGCACCTGGCATTCTTGGCTGGCTTTCCTTGGCAAGACGAGGAACTGATTCAAAACTTAAGGAAGTCCCGCGAACTGTGGGTTAACCACTATCGCGTTTACACGGGTAGTCGGATGCATCCAATGTTGACTCGAATCGGTGGACTTACACATGCGCCATCCGCTGAATGGTTAGAACAAGTTCAGCATCTTTGCTTTGATACTGCCCAGATTGTTTTAGAAACGAATTGGCTCTCTTTAATTTCTGA
>JBEION010000259.1:0-1969 GCA_040377565.1 Candidatus Nanopelagicales bacterium
CCCCTGGCTGCCGAGACCGTAACTGAAATCAAGGACATGTCACATGGCATGGTTCGAACTGAAATTAGATGTGCTGCTTGCGATTCGCACTTGGGCCACGTTTTTGAAGGCGAAGGCTACAAAACCCCAACCGACTTGCGTTATTGCATTAACTCAATTTCAATGACGCTGATTGAAGATCAAAACTAGCCGACTGCAATTAGCGCAACGCCACTAAAGGTAACGACAATTCCAAGATACTGAACCGGTATCAATCTTTCCTTGTGAATCCACCAAGCAAGTAACACAGTGACAATTGGGTAAAGCGATCCAAGTACCGCTACTACAGAAAGTAATCCAAGTGATGCGGCAAACGCAAACAAGATATTCGCACCGGCATCTGTCGCACCAATTGTTGCTAGCAATGGAATGTCTTTCTTAATCAGTCCACCAAGAGATCTAAGTGCCAGCGCTAAGACCAGAACTAATGCAACTTGAGTTGCGCGCATAGCAGTGATTGTCATGGTGGGATTTATCTGTCCACCCTTTGCCATGAAGTAAACACAAAAACCAAAAGTTAATGCCGCAAACAAGGCTAAGAAAACTGGTCGCGGGTCTACTTTGCCATTTAGCTCTGGTCCACTTGCCAAAATCACACCCACAAGTGCGACTGCGATTCCAGCAACCTGCAAAGTACCTGGGCGCTCACCTTGAACTAATCCGATAGTTACTGGAACTATCGCACTCAAAGACGAAATTGGAGCAACGATACCCATTTGTCCGGTTGCTAGCGCAGTGTAAAAACCAACTAGCCCAAGCAACCCCATAGCACCGGCGATTGCTCCATTAACCCAAACCGTTGAGTTCCAAGTCCATAACCCAAAAACCAGAGCCAAGATAGACGCGAAAAGTAATCCAAACGATTGTGAGCCGCCGATAACTGCAATCGCTTTGCGTTTCTTGCTGAGTGTTCCACCCAAGAAGTCGGCTAAGCCCCAAACCAGACTGGATAGCAGGGCGAGAATTATCGGCATTCCGACAGCCTAACTGACCGCGCGCCTGAGCCCACAACTTCAACATTGTTCATATGCTTATAAGTAATGAATTCTTCTGGAGTAGGTGCTTCAAACGTGGACGTTTGGCAGATTGCATTAGACAGTTTGCAAAGCCCAGCACTGCGCCCAGAATTCTCGCTTGAAGAAGTCCCAGCTCCCCAGCGACTAGCCCCGCACAGCATTGCTTTAGCGGTTGAAGCTGTTGATGCCGATGATGAAGAACTGGCTGTGGGTCGATTTATAGTTCTGCATGATCCAGAAGGTCAAGACACTTGGGATGGCGAATTTAGGGTGGTTTCTTTCGTTAGAGCCCCGATTGAATCTGACGTAGTAACTGACGATCTGTTTGATGAAGTGGCTTGGTCTTGGCTTACTGATGCGTTAACCGATGCAGGCGCACAATTTCATAATGCCTCTGGAACTGTAACCCGCACGGTATCTCGATCATTTGCGGGATTAGAAGATCGATCCACGGAAACTGATTTAGAGATTCGCGCCTCGTGGTCACCAGATACTGAAGATCTGTCTTTGCACATGAAAGCTTGGCTTGCACTTGTCGAAAAGAGTTCGGGCCTCACGCCGCTGCCGGAAGGTGTTACTGCACTTTCACGAAAGCGCTAACAATCATTTATGTCAGATCAAATTGAGTCACTGGAAGAAGTGACGGACTCCCAGAGCCCTGAAGTTCCCGAAGTTGAGAGCATTCGCGTTACTGAGCCTCGTGAAGGTCTTCCCGAAATCGTTTCCACTCCTGAGCAACTGGCGAAACTAGTAGCAGCTATTTCTGGTGGAACCGGACCGGTAGCACTTGATGCCGAGCGGGCATCTGGATTCAAATACAGTCAGCGCGCTTACTTAATCCAATTGCGCCGAAAAGGTTCGGGTTCACATTTAATTGATCCAATTCTTTTTGCCAATCTGAATTCCTTGCAAGA
>JBEION010000015.1:0-12393 GCA_040377565.1 Candidatus Nanopelagicales bacterium
CGCGGTGGCGCAACTGCGGTGCAAGTAATGGATCAACGCATCATCAGCACTTCAGCAATTCGTTGCGTAGGCAACACACTCTTATTGCAAGGCCGGGTTTACTCGCCACCGTTTGTGATTACAGCAGTTGGAAACACTTCTGAATTACAACAAGCACTAAATGATGAGCCAGGCGTTTCGCTATATCGCGAGTACGTTGAACGATTTAATCTTGGTTGGGATGTTTCAATTTTGAATCAAACCACGATTCCGGCTTGGCAAGGTTCGATCGAACAGCAATAGCTAGTTTGGAATTACGGGTTGTAATCCTTGCGCTAAGTTACGCGCATCTAAGTCGCCACATCGAACTAACCACTCGGCCAACATTTTGTGGCCGCCTTCAGTCAATACAGACTCCGGATGAAATTGCACACCTTCGATATCAAACTCTTTATGTCGAAGTGACATGATTACGCCATCTTCCGTTTCACTTGTTACTTCTAGTTCGGCCGGAACTGTATCCCGTTCGACTGCGAGTGAGTGGTAGCGCGTTGCCGTAAATGGTGACGGAAGATCTGCAAGGACACCTTGCTTGTGATGAAATACTTGCGAAGTTTTGCCGTGAAGTAACTCTGGTGCGCGAGAGACGGTTGCTCCGTATGCTTCAGCAATAGCTTGATGACCAAGACAAACTCCAAAGATCGGAACTTGCCCACCGAGTTGCTTTACGATGTCGATGCAAACGCCGGCATCTGTTGGAGTTCCTGGACCCGGTGAAAGCAACACACCGTCGTATTCTCTTGCCTCTGCAACCGTGACTTCATCATTGCGCTTCACATCAACCTTTGCGCCAAGCTGAGCTAAGTACTGGACAATGTTGTAAACAAAACTGTCGTAGTTATCAATAACCAGAATGCGAGTCACAGCAGTAAGTCTAAGTGAGTTACGGAGTGGTCACAGTTGGTGTTGGAGATGGCGTCGGTGCGACCACAATAGGCAACTTGGAAACCTTGATAGTTACCGTAGTGCCCTTTAGCGTGACTGCATCCGCAGCTGGGTTCTGCGAGATAACCGTATTTTCCGGCACAGCGCCATTTTCCTCAATGATCACCTCAACTAAGAATCCTGCGTTTAGCAAGGTGTTCTTTGCATCGGTTTGGGTAGCACCAACAACATTTGGCACTGGAACCTTGCCACTTGAAACCGTGATGCTAACCAAAGTTCCAATGTCCACCGCAGTATTAGCAGCAGGTAGTTGCTCGATTACGGTTCCCTCTGGCTTGTCACTGTCCTTTGGCGTCACTTTGCCCAACACCAGGCGAGCTTCTGTAAGAGCCAACCGGGCATCTTCAGTTGAGGCTAGGTCAACTAAATCTGGAACACTTGTCTGATCTTTACCAGCCGAGACAATCAAGTTAACGGCTTGACCCAATTCAATAAGTTCACCTGCAGCTGGATCCTGTCCAATGATCGTTCCCTTTGGCGCATTGTCATCAGCTTGCGGAGTCTGAGTACCAACTACCAGGCCGACATCAGTAAGAGCCAAGGTAGCTTCTTCGACAGTTTGGGATTTCACATTAGGAACAGCCACAGTCTCTGGTCCAGTGTTGAAAAGATTGTCACCAAGCAAAAAGATCAGGGAAGCCGCAAGCACTGTGGCAAAGCCAGTAAAGAACCAACGAGCTCGGTTATTGGTTTTCTTGGGCGCAGCAACAGCGACGGTACCTGGGAAACCATCAACTATTGGAATTGCAGTAGTTGGCGCATTGAAAGGAATCGCCTCAGTTGCATGATTCTGTCGAGACACAATCGGCATACCTGCAATTGATCGCTCAACATCACTGCGCATCTCTGCTGCAGTTTGGTATCGATTCGATGGAGACTTTGCCAGCGCACCTAAAGTAATTGAATCTAGGCTGCTTGGAATTGAGTTATCTAAAGATGAAGGCGGCTTTGGTGGTTCATTCACATGTTGATATGCAATCGCAACTGGAGAGTCACCATTAAATGGTGTGACGCCAGTAAGCAATTCGTAAAGTACGCAACCACTTGAATAGATGTCACTTCGGGCATCGACTAATTCACCACGAGCTTGTTCTGGTGATAAGTACTGCGCAGTTCCCATTACGGCACTAGTTGCAGTAACAGAAGTTGCAGCATCGCTCATTGCTCGAGCAATTCCAAAGTCCATCACTTTCGAATCACCATTGGTATTGATCATGATGTTCGCTGGCTTGATGTCACGATGCACAATGCCATGGCGATGTGCGTAATCAAGTGCAGCAAGCACACCAGCAATAACTTCAAGTGCGCGTTCTGGCAATATTCTTGGACCGTTGTTTAACATGTGACGCAATGTGACGCCATCAACAAATTCCATAACGATGTATGGAACGCTTACTTGATTTGGGCCATCACCAATTAAATCTTCACCGGTGTCATAAATAGCAACAATGTTTGGATGATTAAGACCAGCTGCTGACTGGGCTTCCCGGCGGAATCGTTCCTGGAACATTGGGTCACGAGCTAAGTCAGGACGCAACACTTTGATCGCAACGCGACGATTCAAACGGCGATCGGTACCTTCATAAACTTCAGCCATACCGCCGCGACCAATTACCTGACCGACGTCGTATCTATCACCGAGTTGCGTGAAGGTGCTCACTTAAGTTCTCCTATGTCTGTCTAGTCCCGCGCCATGTATAACCCGGTACTAACTCTTCTATTCTTGCCTATTGCTTTAGAACTGCCCGCATCACGGCTGCTGCGATTGGCGCGGCCAACGAGTTGCCGCTTACCTCGGTTGCCCCGCCGCCATTTTGTAAGACCACTGCCACCGCGACTTTTGATTGATCACTCGGGGCTAACCCAACAAACCAAGCGTGTGCTGGTTCGCCTGGGGCATTTTCGGCAGTACCTGTTTTGCCACCAACGGTTACGCCAGAAATAGCAGCTTTTGTCGCGGTGCCATTTTGAACGACTCCAACCATCATGTCTCGCAAAATCTTAGAATTCTCAACCGACATCGCACGACCAAATGCTGATGGGTTGGTATTTTGCAACACAGTTAAATCTGGGCCAAGAACCTGACTAATCAAATAAGGATTCATAACCACGCCATCATTAGCAATTCCAGCTGCAACCATTGCCATCTGGAGGGCGGTAGCACGAACATCAAATTGCCCAATCGCACTCATTGCAGTTTGTGGCTTATTTGGATCTACCGGAAACCTGCTGATTGCAGCTGTCATAGGAACTTCAAATTCGGATTCAAACCCAAACTTCTGAGCTTGTTCGCTGATTGCATCCGCGCCCAACTCCATACCGAGCCAAGCAAAGGCAGTGTTACAAGAAATCTCTAGAGCGGCTTGCAAAGTGGTGACGTCGCCAGGACCACAAGATTTGCCGTTCCAGTTACCAAGTTGCACATCAGTTCCTGGCAAGTTGATTTGGGTTGGGCCAGGTAATTCCGTGCCGGCAACATAGTTACCAGACTCTAAAGCAGCAGCAGCGGTTACCAACTTGAAAGTCGATCCAGGTGGAAGTGTCATAGCAAGTGGACGATTTAGTAAAGGCTGATTGGTATCAGCATTCAACTCTTCATAGTTAGCTTGGATGTCGCCAGCATCATGACTTGAAAGCAAGTTTGGATCAAACGATGGAGAACTTGCTAAAGCTAAAATCGCTCCTGTCGTTGGATCAATTGCAACGACTGCACCAGTTCTGCCATTGAGTGCTTTCATGGCTGCCATCTGGGCATCTGGATCAATAGTTAACCGAATTGCGCCACCTTTAGGTTCGCGGTTCGCAAAAAGTTGTTGCAGGCGATCAACGAAGAAGCGACTGTCATTTCCAGCAAGAATATTGTTGGCTTCCGATTCAATTCCAGTTGCGCCGTAAACCAAAGAGTAAAAACCTGTGATCGAGGCGTACGTCGAACCATCTGGGTACTCGCGTAGATATTTCAAGGCATCAGAAGTTGGTGTTGATTCTGCAATTGCTTCAGAAGCTAACAAGATTGGGCCGCGCTCGCGTGAATACTCAGTCAAAGTCACGCGTTGGTTGCCAGCTTGACCTCGTAAGTCACCAGCTTTGAAAACTTGAATGTAAGAAAGATTGATAATCAATGCCAGCAGGAGTACAACGATGGCAGCAGTGACTCGATTGATCTGTCTAATCATTGCGTTCACCATCCTGACGCAGTACTAACTCAGCATCAGTAACTTCCGGTGCCCGAGCAGCGTTAGAAATTCGAATCAACAGCGCAATGATTATGTAGTTAGCGACCAAGGAAGAACCGCCATAGGACAAGAACGGAGTTGTTAATCCGGTTAGCGGAACTAGCCGAGTGACGCCGCCAATCACAATGAAGGTCTGCAGCCCAATTACGGTTGTAAGACCAATTGCTAGCAAGTTGCCAAACGGATCGCGAGTTGCAACTGCAGCTCGAGCGCCACGCTCAACAACAATTGCAAACAACAACAAGATTGCAATCATTCCCATCAAACCCAGTTCTTCACCAAGTGCGGAAGTAATGAAGTCAGTTTTTGCAAACGGAACTAATTGCGGATAACCCTGACCCCAACCAGTTCCAAAGATTCCGCCATTAGCAAAGCCATAAAGCGATTGCACAATTTGAAATCCGGAACCATTTGCATCAGCGAATGGATCTAACCAAACATCAAAGCGCACTCGCACGTGACCGAATGCTTGATAAGCCAGCCCACCACCAACAGTTAACAACGAGCCACCGATAAGCACCCAAGAGCGTCGACCAGTTGCCACGTAAAGCATCACGATGAATAGTCCGAACAAAAGTAGTGAGGTTCCAAGATCGCGTTCCAAAATCAAAACTAAAAGTGCAGCGAACCAAACTAAGAGAAGTGGGCCAACATCCTTTGCGCGCGGAACTCCTACGCCAAGAATTTTCTTGTGAACGAGTGCAAGTGAATGTCTTCGTGTAACCAAAAAACCAGCGAAGAAAATTGTTAGGGCAACTTTGGCTAACTCGCCTGGTTGGAATGTGAAACCTAGAAAGTTAATCCAGAGTCGAGCGCCATTAACTTCGCTGCCGATGAAAGGTAACAAAGGTAGAAAAAGAAGTGCAATTCCAGCAAACCCTGCAGTGAATGTGAATCTTTGTAGTCTGCGATGATCACCAACGAAAGATAAAACCAACATGAACGCAACCAGGCCAACTAGCATCCACGTCAATTGCAAGTACACATCTGGAGTCGGCATCGGACTACCGTTACTAATTGCGCGTTGCGCCGCGGCAATGTCTAGTCGATGAATCATGGCAAGACCGAGCATGTTTAACGCAGCCACACTAGGTAACAACAGTGGGTCGGCATAAGGTGCTTGCCAGCGCACAACGCCATGTGTGATTAAGAGCAGAACGCCTGCACTAAGTAACGAAGTCCAGCCACCTAATGAGGTTTCACCCGTTGCAGAGTCCACCAGGATCCAGGCAAACACTCCAATTAGCCAAGCCCCAACTAAAAGCGCCAACTCAGCTGAGCGCCGAGTTGAAACTCGATAGCGATTTAGGGTTTCGCTCACTGAGCAAGCTCCGGACAACCAGGTGTTGCAGGATTCAGTACACATAGATCTGCACTGAGCTTCAGGCGCTCAACTGCAGCTTCGGCACTTTCAAAATCTCCGGATTCAAAAGTTTGGTAAACCTGATCCCGTTCGAATTCTGGTAACTTGCCTGCTTCAATTTCAGTGATCTCAACTAGGCGATACATTCCACCTGCAGGGATTCCTTGGAAGATTGCAACCACATCTTCTTTTTCGTAAACCCCGACAAACCATTGGTTGGCTAACCACCAAAGCGTGGCAGCAATTCCAACAGCGATAACTCCAATTGTTGAAAGGACTGGCACCAACCAGTTTTTGCCAGAATCTAGTAAGTCAAATTCTTTAACTAGAGCTGAAGCTTCACCTTCATCTGGAAAGTCAACAGCCGGTAGCCGAGATTGGTTTAGTGAATCAGCAGCAGAACCAATTAACACTGGATCCACCTCAATACTGTCGTTAACAACGTCTGCAACTACAACCGTTATGTTGTCAGGTGCGCCAGCTGACATGGCAGCGTCAATTAATTGTGTTACAGCTTGAGTTAAATCTTCATGAGCTAAGCATTCAGCAATTTGATTTGCATCGATGACTCCGCAAAGCCCATCACTACAAAGCAAGTAGCGATCACCTTCGCGAGTTTCCCGAACGGATAAGTCAACTTCAACTGCATGAATGCCATCGATGGCTCGCATCATTAGATTGCGTCGTGGATGGACAGCAGCTTCTTCTATTGTGATTTCACCAGAGTCAACCAAAGTTTGAACAAAGGTGTGATCCTTTGTCATTTGCTGCAATTCCGAATCGCGATATACATAAGCGCGGGAATCACCTACATGTGCCATAGCAATGCGGTCTTCTCGAAGCGCAACAACTGTCATAGTTGTGCCCATGCCTGCGAGATCACGATTACCGGCAACAACATCAGCGATGTATTCACCAGAAGTAATAACGGCTTCAGCAAGTTGACTCAATACTTCATCAGCACCAACAGTGGAAGCCGCAGCCGCAACTACTGCCGCAACCGTTGCAGCGCTAGCTAGTTCACCAGCTTCGTGACCACCCATGCCATCAGCCACTACTAGTAAGTCGGTTGCTGCATATCCTGCATCTTCGTTATTGCGACGCACCCTGCCAATTTCGGAGCGGGCGGCAAAACGAAGACTTAAACCGGTCATGAGCTCAATTCCATGCTGGTTCGGCCAATCCGAAGTTGCGTCCCCGGCCGAAAAACAGTTGGCGTTGTTACGCGAGTGCGATCAATCCAAGTTCCGTTGGTTGAACCAAGATCTTCAACCATCCAATGGTTGCCATTTGGAGTTAAGCGTGCGTGATGCGTACTTACGAAGTCATCATCTAAAACGATTGTGGCATCAGGTGCTCGACCAATAATGATTGGAGATGAACCTAATGGAACTGCAGTTCCAGTAAGTGCACCTTCAACGATTACCAGTTGAGTTGAAGTCTTGCGGGCACGAAGTGTTGGCCTAGGACTTGGTCGTTTGCCAGAGCGCGCTGGAGTTAGTGGCTTTGCATCACGAGGCGCTTGTAGATCTCTTCGCAAGACTGAAACTACGGTAAGCACAAACCACCAAAGTGCGATTAGAAAACCAATTCGCAAAATGCTGAGCAGTAGTTCAGACATTGTCAGCTCACTTACTCATGTATGTCAGAGTAATGTTTCCAACTTTGATAATTGAGCCGTCACGAAGTATTGACTCAGTGGCACGCGCACCATCGACCACAGTTCCATTTGTTGAGCCAAGGTCGCGAACTAAAACTTCTGAACCCAATACGATCGCGCAGTGCAAGCGACTAACACTTGTGTCATCGATTTGAATATCTGCTTCTACGCCACGTCCGATATTTGTAACCGATTTAGTGATCTTAAATTCCTCACCAGTTATAGACGTTAGATATGGAGTTGCTTCTGGCGTGAAAGAAGTTAGGGGAACTTGTGGTGTGGCATCTTGGGCTACCAAGGAAGCTGCGATTACATCGGCTGGTCGCTTTGCGGCAGTGCTGCGAATTCGAAACACACCTGTTTCCAATTCCGAATCTAGATCAAAAGATATGTGAGCCGAATCAACTGTGGTGTACCGCTGCTCACTTGAATAGGCATCTGCCAAAGTTCCCAGTTCAACACTCAGTGTTTCAAAGTAGGTTTCTAGGCGTTCGTGATCCACTGAGCCAAGTTCAATGATGAAGATGTTAGGTACGACGGTCTGCCCAGTTATGGTGTCTGCCCGATTATCGATTTCCTGTTGCAAAGCTGCACCAAGTTCAACCGGCTGAACCTCAGATTTAAAGGCCTTGGAAAATGAGCCATTTACGATTCGGTCTAGGCGCTGTTCCAGGTTGTCGAGCAAACCCATTTGGACTCCTTGGTTAGGCGCAAACTGCGAAAATTCACAATTACTGGCAGGCTTCAATTCTACTTGCCAGGCGGAAACCCTTGCTATTTAAGCAATTTGTTAACTTTTTGGACATGTTCGCTATGGGTTTACTGGCTTAGGCTTGGTCAATGGGGAAAAACGAGGAAAACCGCGGTAGACGGCGTGCACCTAAGCCCCCAGATCACTCAGCATTTAAAGACTTTAGACAAAGCAAGCTGTTCGCTATTCCAGTTTTCGTAGTGATTGCCTCACTGATTGTGGTGCCGGCTGCTTCCAACTGGATTCCGCAGAGTGATGATGCGGCTCCGACTATCAGCGCAGCGCCAACTTTGAGCGTGACCGAGCCAACGATTTCTCCAACGATCTTGCCGATACCAACTCTGACGTTTGCGACCTTCAACATTGCTAAACCAAATAACACCGCAGTCCCATCTTGGAAGAATCGTCGAGAGGCAATCGGCAGAACCATCAATGAATCCAACTCAGACGTAATTGGTTTGCAGGAAGCAACGCAGATTCGTGTTGTTGGCGAAGGTGGCGCTCGCATGACGCATTGGCAAGACATTCAAGCTATGTCTGCAGCGGCTGGCTATGTACCAACAACCACCGAAGTCGACACCTGTGATCCAAATAGCTGCATTCATTCGGCGCACATTCTTTTTAAAGCAGACAAAGTCAAACAAGTAGATCTCCCGGAAGGTATTCCATCGGCTGGCCAAGGTCGACTAACTGACATAGTTGACGGACTTCGTTATGCCAAGACCCGGGAATTTAGTTGGGCATACCTTGAAGGCTTGAACGGTACCGGCACATTCCTGGCAGTTAGCTTGCACTTAAACAACGAAAAGAACGCTCGGGGTAAGAAGGATCGAGAACTTGTCGGTAGCGCATTTACAACCTGGGCTGAAGAACTTAACAAAGCAAGCGGTCTCGAAGGTGTTCCGATGATTTTGATGGGCGACTTTAATTCGTACGACAATCGCGAACCAAAGGGATGCTCTTTGAATTAGCTGAAGATGGTTGGCTTGATTCTTTTAATGCACCAACTAACGAATACAAATTCTTTGGCGATGCTTACACAACTTCTTACACTGGAAGCAATCGTTCCGGTTGGCCCAAGCGTCCAATTACTTCAAGTGATCCAGTTCGGATTGATTACGTAATGTTCAAAGGCGAATTGCTAAATGCCGATGCTTATCAAGTTGCGTTGCGCCTAAATGAAGATGGAACTTTTGATAACAACTATCGAGGATCAGATCACATGATGGTTCAGGCCATCATCAGGTTTAATCCGGCAGCTACGCCTTAAGCAGTAAACGCCATCAGAAGAAGTAGTGCAACAACAATCGCAATTACGATGACACCGGCTTTTGATGTCATTAGTTTAGAAACTGCTGGAATGTAAGTTCCAATAATCAGCGCAAGTCCAAACATCCAAAGTGGCGCACCTTTTTCAAATGAGTTCTGATATCTCCAATTGATTAAACCAATTGCAAATAAAAGATAGCCAGCCCAGCGAATGTTCAAAACAATTGTTTCCATGCGTTAACCGTATAGCCCAAGATTCTGAAGTATGGCTTAAACACTCAGGTAGCAGTTGCTAGTAAGTCAGATGCAGGGAATCATGGAGACATGGCTACATCAAACATTTACGACTTATCCTATGTAAACAATCGCGGCGAGAGTGTTTCGCTTTCTGATTACTCAGGTAAGCCAATTTTAGTTGTTAACACTGCTAGCAAGTGTGGCTTCACGCCGCAGTATGAAGGTTTGCAAAAACTACACGAAGAATTCAGATCCCAAGGCCTGATTGTTCTGGGTTTTCCGTGCGATCAGTTCGCACATCAAGAGCCAGGCGATGATGCCCAAATCGATGAGTTTTGCAAAGTTAATTACGGCGTAGATTTCCCACTGTCACAAAAAGTCAATGTAAATGGCAAAGATGCCCACCCAGTTTTCCAATTCCTCAAGAGTCGTTCCAAAGGTTTACTTGGTGGCGGCGTGAAATGGAACTTCACAAAATTCCTAATTGCGCCAGATGGTGAATCCATCAAGCGCTATGCCCCAAGCACAGCCCCGGAAGATATCCGTTCAGACATTGAGGCATTGTTACCTAAGTAGTTACTCGGCTTTACGCTAGATCAGTGAGTATTGATAGCGAGCTGAAGCAGCAGGCTCTGAATTGGATCGAACAAGATCCAGATCAAGTAACTAAAACGCAACTCACAAATCTTCTTGAGTCCGCTCAAACAGATAAAGCTGCTCACGCGGAATTGCAAGATGCCTTCTTAGCTCCGCTTGAATTTGGCACTGCTGGTTTACGTGGCGCATTAGGTGCGGGTCCGAATCGGATGAATCGCGTAACTGTTTTGCAAGCTGCCTCTGGTCTGGCTCAGTACCTAGTGCAACAAGGTTTTGCTGGAAGAAAAGTTGCAATTGGATTTGATGCTCGATACAACAGTGATGTTTTTGCAGCTGACACCGCACGCGTTATGTCAGGTGCTGGCCTTGAACCAATAGTTTTTTCGCACGTAGTACCAACACCCGTTTTAGCTTTCGCAATTCGCCACCTTGAGGCGTGCGCTGGAGTCATGGTCACTGCAAGTCATAACCCGCCACAAGATAACGGATACAAAGTTTATTTAGGTGACGGTCGCCAAATCGTTTCACCAGTTGATGAACAGATTTCAAAGTTAATCATGACTGTCGCAGATGTTAGAGAAATTGTTCAAGGTGATGCTGGCAAAAAAGTAAGCGATGAAGTTGTAAACACCTACACAACACTAACTTCGCAACTAATTACTTCTGGCCCAACAACAGAAGCTCAACGCAAAGCTGTAACTTCGATCTACACAGCCATGCATGGTGTTGGCTGGAAAACTTTGCAATCTGCGTTTGATGCATCAGGATTCGCTGAGCCGATTGCAGCACCGGAACAACGCGATCCCGATCCAGCGTTTCCAACTGTGGCATTTCCTAATCCAGAGGAAAAGGGTGCGCTCGACATTGCAATTGCGCTAGCTAAGAAGAATTCCGTCGACGTACTGTTAGCAAATGATCCAGACGCAGATCGCTTTGCGGCCGCTGCCTCTAATTCGGCTGGAGACTGGGTCACCCTTCGCGGCGATCAAATTGGCAGCCTGCTTGGCTGGTGGATGATTGAGCGAGCAAAGTTAACAGGCACAAAGCTTTCTGGAACTTTTGCAAACTCAATTGTGTCTTCCATGATGTTGGAGTCGATTGCCAAATCTGCAGGTCTTCCATATGAATCAACTTTGACTGGATTCAAATGGGTATCGCGTGTGAGTAACTTAACTTTCGGTTACGAAGAAGCTCTGGGTTATTGCGTTGATCCAAATAATGTAAGCGACAAAGACGGCATCTCAGCAGCAGCAATGTTTATGGAAATGCTGGCTCACTTAAAGAGTCAAGGTAAAACTCTTTGGCAAGTACTCGATGAGCTGGCATTGGCACACGGCCTACATGCAACTGATCAAGTTTCAGTGCGAGTAACTAGCAGCGACCAAGTTGATCTGACAATGGCTGGCATCCGAAACACACCACCAACAAAATTTGGCGGCCTGCAGGTCAGCAGCATTGATGATCTCGCAATTGGTTTAGGTGAGTTGCCAATGACAGATGCTGTGATTATTCACTTAGCCGGTAACGAGCAAATCCAAAAAGCCCGAGTGATAGTTCGGCCCAGTGGAACTGAACCAAAGATTAAGTGCTACTTAGAAGTCGTAGTTCGCGGCGATGATTTAGCAATTGCCCAGCAAACCGCCGATAATGAATTGAAGAGTTTGGCAGCAGATGCCAGGCCGCTACTAGGTGGAGGCAACTGATGGATCGCATCCAATTAGCCCAGATGATCGATCACACCTTACTCAAGCCAGAGGCCACTGATGCAGACGTAATTGCACTGTGTGCTGAAGCCGCTGAACTAGGCACATTTTCAGTTTGTGTTTCCCCAACTTTTGTATCGCTGGCTGCGGCCAATGTTTCTAACGGTGTGAAGGTCGCTACCGTTTGTGGTTTTCCTAGTGGCAAACATGAAGCCGAGATTAAAGCAGCCGAAGCAAAACTTTCGGTTTCGCAAGGCGCACATGAAGTCGACATGGTTATCGATGTTGGCCGAGCCATCATGGGGGATTGGGACTACTTAGAAGCTGAAGTTTCAGCCGTCCGCAAAGCCACAACAGGGGCTTTGCTTAAAGTGATTTTAGAAACAGCGGCACTAACCGATGAGCAGATTGCCAAGGCCTGCCAGCGTTGCGAAAGTGCCGGAGCTGATTTTGTTAAGACTGCTACTGGCTTTCATCCAGCTGGCGGCGCTGATGTGCGCGCAATCAAGATCATGCATGAAACCGTTGGTGGTCGATTAGGCGTTAAGGCATCCGGCGGGATTCGAGATATTGCGTTTGCAACCGAGTTAATA
>JBEION010000001.1:0-26926 GCA_040377565.1 Candidatus Nanopelagicales bacterium
CCGCTGCTTTTCCCAGGCATTTTGTTCCTATTAATTTGGGGATTGGCCTATGTGATGAATAACAAAGTTGACGAGGCAAAGGCCGCCCGAGAAAACCTTTAAGATTAAGAACATGTCTGAACGTACCCTTGTCCTTGTAAAGCCAGATGGCGTCGAACGCGGTCTAATTGGCGAAGTAATTTCCCGTATCGAACGCAAAGGTTTCAAAATCGTTGCCTTGGAAATGCGCACTCTAGAGCGCTCCATCGCCGAAACTCACTACGCCGAGCATGTCGATAAGCCTTTCTTCAAGGACTTAGTTGATTTCATTAGCGGTGGACCATTGGTCGCAGCCGTAATTGAAGGTAACGAAGCAATTGCAGCTTGGCGCACCATGATGGGTGCAACCAATCCAGTTAACGCTGCAATGGGAACTATCCGTGGCGACCTTGCAACTGAAACACAACTAAACGTTTCGCACGGATCAGATTCACCAGAATCTGCTGCGCGCGAGATTGCACTATTTTTCCCAAAACTGTAAAGGGTTAGAAATGACGGTCCAGTCTGTATTTCCGGCACTGGAACAGTTATTGCCTCGGGTGCAAAAACCTGTTCAATACGTTGGTGGCGAACTTAACGCTGTCGTAAAGCCATGGGATGACACCATCGTGCGTTGGTGTCTGATGTATCCCGATGCTTACGAAGTTGGTATTCCCAACCAAGGTGTTCAAATTTTGTATGAAGTACTTAATGAGCGTGCTGACACATTATGTGAGCGCACCTACGCAGTATGGCCTGACTTAGAAAAGTTAATGCGGGAAAACGGTGTACCTCAGTTCACAGTTGATGCCCATCGTCCGGTTGGCGCTTTCGATGCTCTAGGCGTTTCGTTTGCAACCGAACTCGGTTACACCAACATGCTTACTGCAATCGATTTAGCTGGCGTTCCATTACATGCAGTAGATCGCGATGAGACGCATCCGCTGGTCATTGCCGGAGGACACGCAGCATTTAATCCAGAAGCTATCTCAATGTTTATCGACGGCGCTGTTCTTGGCGATGGCGAGCAAGCAGTACTTGCAATCACCGACATCATTGCGGCGTTTAAGTCCGAAGGAAGTCCTGGCGGTCGCGATGAACTCTTGATGCGCCTTGCCAAGTCTGGCGTGATGTATGTTCCAGCTTTTTATGATGTTGAGTATTTAGAAGACGGCCGGATTCGCCGAGTTTCACCTAACCGTCCAGGTGTGCCATGGCGGGTAGCAAAGCACACGGTTATGGATCTAGATGAATGGCCATATCCAAAAGCGCCGCTAGTTCCAATCGCAGAAAGCGTTCACGAACGCATGAGCGTAGAGATTTTCCGTGGCTGTACTCGTGGTTGTCGTTTCTGCCAAGCGGGCATGATTACTCGTCCAGTACGCGAGCGTTCCATGACGACGATCGCTGACATGGTTGCAAACGGTCTAGAAAAGACTGGCTATGAAGAAATTGGCCTTCTTTCCTTGTCCAGCGCTGATCACTCCGAAATTGCTGAGATCGCAAAGGGATTGGCTGATCGTTACGAAGATACCCAGACTTCGTTATCACTTCCAAGCACCCGAGTAGATGCTTTCAATATCGACTTAGCTAATGAACTTTCTCGTAACGGTCGTCGCAGCGGATTAACGTTTGCACCTGAAGGTGGCAGCGAACGAATTCGTAAAGTCATCAACAAGATGGTCACCGAAGAAGATTTGATTCGTACCGTCACAGCTGCGTATGCATCCGGTTGGCGCCAAGTGAAGTTGTACTTCATGTGTGGCTTGCCAACTGAAGAAGATGAAGATGTATTACAGATTGCTCGTCTTGCGCATGAAGTTATCAAAGCAGGACGTGAAGCATCTGGTCGTAAGGACATTCGCTGCACAGTTTCGATCGGTGGCTTTGTGCCAAAACCACACACACCATTCCAGTGGGCTGCACAACTAGATCACGAAACAACTGACTCACGTCTTTACAAACTTCGTGATGCAATTCGCCAAGACCGTGAATTTGGTAAATCAATTGGCGTGCGTTACCACGATGGAAAGCCAGGCGTAGTTGAAGGCTTGCTATCGCGTGGCGATCGTCGAGTCGGAAAAGTTATTGAGCAAGTTTGGCGTGATGGCCAACGTTTCGATGGCTGGAGCGAACACTTCTCATATGACAAGTGGATGGCAGCTGCGGAAATTGCATTTGCTGACGAAGCAGTAGACGTAAATTGGTACACCATCAGAGAGCGCGACTTATCTGAAGTACTTGCTTGGGATCATTTAGATTCAGGTTTGGACAAGGAATGGCTTTGGGACGATTGGCAAGATGCACTTTCCGAAGTTGAAGTTGATGACTGTCGCTGGGTGCCATGTTTTGATTGTGGCGTTTGCGATCACATGGGTACTGAGATTCAAGTCGGTCCAACTAATGCCGTAATGCTGCCAATGCCGGTTATCCCATCTCGGGTAGTTGCAAACAGTGGCACGTGATCGCGATCCAGGTCGCGAGATTATTCCCGCGGTTCAAAAGTTAAGAATTCAACACGCTAAGCGAGATCGCCTTCGCTTTACTTCACATCGAGATTTTCAGCGCGCATTTGAACGAGCATTAAAGCGTGCTGGTGTACCGATGGCATACAGCGCTGGATTCTCACCGCATCCAAAGATTTCCTATGCCAACGCAGCGCCAACTGGAGTTGCTAGTGAAGCTGAGTATGTCGAAATTGGTGTAGTTCAGATAGTTGACCCAGAGAAATTACTTGCAGTCTTGGACGAAGTATTGCCACCAGGCCTGGACGTTTTGGCAGTGGTTGAGGCTCGGACTCCAGATTTCGTCGCCCGCCTTGAAGCTAGCCATTGGCGCATCGAACTTCCCGGCACCTCGCAAGAAACTTTGCAGGGGGCACTTGATGCCTTTATGTCGGAATCTGAAGTCCTGGTAGATCGCATGACCAAGTCCGGAATCAGAACCTTTGACGCCAGAACCGCTGTAATTCGGGCAAATGTGGAGATGGGCGCTGACTGTGCCATACTTCAAGTAGTCGTTCGGCATGGCGTGCCAGCTGTTCGACCAGACGATGTTCTGGCAGCTCTGAAAAAAGTTGCAGACTTCGCCCAGGAGATTCCCCCTCGGGTTACTCGACTGGCGCAAGGTCCTTTGCTTGAAGACGGCTGGTCCGTGGGTGATCCTTTCACCTTGGATCGTGAAGCCACACAAGCTTGAGCCCTACATCGTCACTACATAGGCTTATGCGCCCTAGGGCGTGAGTGAACGCAAGACCGGTGCTTCGGCATAGGTGTTGTGCGATAGGAGACGACTTTCATGTCGGATAACGAAGTAACACCAGAATCCAAACCACGTCGACGTGCCGCTGGCCGCCCGGCTGGACCACCAGTAGATGCACCGGCTGAAAAAGCCGATAAAGCGCCAGCTAAGGCTGCTGCCAAGAAGAAGGCGTCGGCTGCAAAGAAAGCACCAATTGCAGTTCCAGTTTTCCAATCTGCTCCAGTGACTGCTGCTCCTGCTAAGAAAAAAGCGGTAGCCAAGTCAGCAAGTAGCGAGGAAACCCTTTCGGTTGCCAAGAAGGGTCAAACCAAAAAGGCTCCAGCGAAGAAGGCGGCTGTCTCAGAATCCGCAGACAGTTCCGAGTCAACTTCAAATGAAGCTTCAGAATCTGGCGAAGAGCGCACCGGTGGCAATAACCGAAACCGCAATCGCAACCGTCGTGGTGGCAAGAACAAGAACCGCGCGAAGTCAGCTAATGGCGCTGAAGGTTCCGAGTTAGAAGAGGGTTCAGCTGAAGCCTCGGACGAAGAATCAACTGAGTCAGCTGAAGCTGCTTCAGCTCGCAAACGTAGTCGTAAGCGCACTCGCGATGGTTCAGACAGCGAGTCTGGCTCAACCCGACTAGATGCAAAGCGCAACCGTCGTCGAGATGGCCGCGATGCCGGACGTCGACGCGCACCAATCTTGACTGAATCTGAATTCCTTGCTCGTCGCGAAAACGTTGAGCGCGTAATGGTCGTTCGCCAACAAGGCGCTCGCACTCAAATTGCAGTTCTTGAAGATGGAATTGTTGTCGAGCATTACATCAATCAATCCAGCAGTGGCTCATTAGTTGGCAACGTTTACTTGGGACGCGTTCAAAACGTATTGCCAGGTATGGAAGCTGCCTTCGTTGACATCGGCAAGGGACGCAATGCGGTTCTTTACGCCGGCGAAGTTAACTGGGATGCAGCTGGCCTTGATGGTCAGCCAAAGAAAATTGAAACTGCACTTAAGTCAGGCGATCCCGTTCTGGTTCAGGTAACTAAGGATCCAGTCGGACAAAAGGGCGCTCGCTTAACTAGCCAGATTTCATTGCCGGGTCGTTTCTTGGTTTATGTTCCAAACAATCCAATGACTGGCATCTCGCGCAAACTTCCAGACCGGGAACGCTCTCGTCTGAAAACAATTTTGAAGGCAGTAGTTCCAGAAGATGCTGGCGTAATTGTTCGCACCGCATCAGAAGGAGCTAGTGAAGAGGAGTTAGGTCGCGACGTAGCAAGACTTGCTGCGCAGTGGACTGACATCGAAGCCAAGTCAAAAACTGCTTCACCTCCAACCATGCTTTACGGCGAGCCAGACATTTCCATCAAGGTCGTTCGCGATATCTTCAACGAAGATGTTAAGAAGCTAATCGTTTCTGGTGCAGACGCTTGGGAGACTGTTGAGCAATACGTAAGTTATGTTGCGCCTGATCTTGCAGATCGCTTAGAAAAGTATGTCGGCACAACCGATGTATTTACTGAGTACCGAATTGATGAACAGATCGCTAAGGCACTTGATCGCAAGGTTTACTTGCCTTCTGGTGGTTCACTAGTAATCGATCGCACTGAAGCGATGACAGTTGTCGACGTTAACACTGGCAAGTTCATTGGTCAGGGTGGAAACCTCGAACAAACTGTTACCAAGAACAACATGGAAGCTGCAGAAGAAATTGTTCGACAGCTAAGACTTCGTGACATCGGTGGCATCATCGTTATCGACTTCATCGATATGGTCCTAGAAAGCAACCGCGATCAAGTGATTCGTCGCCTGATCGAGTGCCTAGGTCGGGATCGCACCAAGCATCAGGTCGCTGAAGTTACCTCCCTTGGCCTGGTTCAAATGACCCGCAAGCGCATCGGCGCTGGATTGCTGGAAGTTTTCAGTGAGCCATGTGATCATTGCCAAGGTCGCGGCGCAGTTGTGAACATGGATGGCCATGACGCCTCGAAAACCCCTAAAAACAAGGGTAAAAAGGGAAATCACGACCATTCCCATGACAATTCCGCAGATTCCACCCCAGATTCAACCCCCGAAGAGTCTGTCTCGGTTTGACCCTAAGGCCCTTGAGTCCGTAACCTTATGAGGCTTAAGACTTAGGGTTTTCACCCGAAACAAGCATTAGTTCAAGGAGATACCTCGTGTACGCGATCGTTCGTGCTGGTGGCCGCCAGGAGAAAGTTGCCGTTGGCGACCTAATTAGCCTTGACCGCGTTCAAGCCAAGCCAGGCGAGACAGTGGTTCTTCCAACTGTTTTGATCGTGGATGGCGACAAGGTCAACACCGACGCTAAAGGCGTCACCGTAACCGCTGAAGTTATTGACCACAACCGTGGACCGAAAATCGAAATTCTTCGTTACAAGAACAAGACCGGTTACCGTCGTCGTCAAGGACACCGTTCAGATCTAACTGATGTGCAAATTATTTCAATCGGTAGCGAGAAGATCGCTGCTGGTGACAAGGCAACTGCAAAGGCAAAGCCAGTAGTTGCAAAGAAGGCTGCTCCTGTTGCTAAGGCCGCACCTGTTGCAAAGGCCGCTCCAGCAGCTAAAGCCGCAGAAAAGCCAGCTGCAAAGAAAGCTGCTGCTCCAGCAAAGAAGGCTGCACCTGCAAAGGCTGCCGCTCCAGCGAAGAAGGCAGCTCCTGCTAAAAAAGCTCCAGCCGCTAAGAAAGCTGCACCAGCGAAAAAAGCTGCTCCCAAAAAGACAGAGAAGTAGGTATAACTCATGGCTCATAAAAAGGGTGCCTCCAGTACCAGAAACGGTCGCGACTCAAATGCACAGCGTTTGGGCGTAAAGCGTTTCGGTGGTCAGGTTGTTAACGCCGGAGAAATCATTGTTCGTCAGCGTGGCACACACTTTCACCCAGGTGAGAATGTTGGCCGTGGTGGAGATGACACACTTTTCGCACTAGCTGCTGGCGCTGTCCAGTTCGGTAGCCGTCGCGGTCGTCGTGTTATCAACATTGTCCCTGCGGAATAATTCCGCGGAATTTTTGTAGATTGGCGGGTCCGGTTCGGGCCCGCTTTTCTTTTGGAAAGGAGATTCAATGACTTCGTTTATAGATCAAGTGACTCTCCATGTGCAAGGCGGTAATGGCGGACACGGTTGTGCTTCGGTTCACCGCGAGAAGTTCAAACCATTAGGTGGACCTGATGGCGGCAATGGCGGCAATGGTGGCGACGTAGTCCTAGTTGTTGATCCATCCGTTACAACTCTTCTAGATTTCCATCGCAGTCCTCATCGCAGCGCCGGTAATGGCAAGCCTGGACAAGGCGATCACCGCAATGGTGCGTATGGCGAACATCTTGAATTAGCAGTTCCAGAAGGAACTGTAGTTTCACTTGCTGACGGCACAGTCTTGACTGACATGTTGGGCATTGGCACACGTTATGTAATTGCTGCTGGCGGTCGCGGTGGCCTTGGTAACGCAGCACTGGCCTCAACTAAGCGCAAAGCTCCAGGCTTCGCACTTCTTGGTGAGAAGGGCGTCACTCGCGATGTCATCCTGGAACTTAAGACCGTTGCTGATGTGGGCCTAGTTGGCTACCCAAGCGCTGGAAAGTCTTCCTTGATCGCAGCTATGTCTGCAGCTCGACCAAAAATTGCTGACTACCCATTCACCACCTTGGAACCAAACCTTGGTGTGGTTCGCTCTGGCGAAATGATTTTCACTATGGCGGACGTTCCTGGTCTGATTCCTGGTGCAAGTGAAGGTAAAGGTCTTGGCCTGGAATTCCTTCGTCACATTGAGCGCTGTGCCGCGCTTGTGCACGTACTGGACTGCGCAACTCTGGAACCTAATCGCGATCCATTAACCGACTTAGATGTAATCGAAAATGAACTAAAGCAATACGGCGGTTTGGAAGATCGACCACGTGTTGTAGTTCTTAACAAGATTGACATCCCAGAAGGCCGCGAACTAGCTGAGTTTGTGCTTCCTGATTTACATGAACGCGGTTATCAAGTTTTCTTAGTATCAGCGGTTAGCCATGAGGGGCTAAGAGAACTTGGATTTGCACTAGCTGACATTGTTAAAGCCTCACGCGCTGAAGCAATCTTTGCCGCTGAGAATCGACCACGCGTTATCGTTACACCTAAATCAGTGGATGACTCTGGATTCACAGTCACAGCCGAAAAGTCCGGAGCCGAAACTGTTCGTTACCGCGTTGTTGGCGAACGACCAGAGCGTTGGATTCACCAAACCGATTTTGCCAACGATGAAGCCGTTGGGTACTTGGCAGACCGTTTGGCTAGAGCAGGCATCGAACTTGAATTGGCTAAAGCCGGCGCAGTCGCTGGCGACGAAGTTGTAATCGGTGAAGGCCCGAGTGCTGTTGTGTTTGATTGGGCGCCAACTGCAGGAGACTTACATCAAGGTCCACGCGGTACCGATCAGCGTTTGTATGACAAGCGCCGACTTAGTGCAGACGAGCGCCTTGCGATTCACAGAATTCGACAGTACGGAACAGGTGAGCCTGAAGAAGTTGTTGATCCACTTATCATCGAAGATTTTGATGGAGACCTAGATGACGGTCAAACGAACTGAGATAACGACAGCCAGGCGCATTGTCGTCAAAGTTGGCTCGTCATCACTGACCACCAGAGCAGGTGGCATCGATGTTGAACGCGTAAATGCCCTAGTAAGAGTGATTGCGGAAAAGCGACTAGCTGGTACTCAAATAGTTTTGGTTTCAAGCGGTGCAATTGCTGCTGGACTGGCGCCGCTGGGATTGAATTCCCGACCATCAGATGTTGCAACTCAACAGGCTGCTGCCAGCGTTGGACAATCACTTTTGGTTTCACAGTACGCCGCAGCGTTCAGCAAATTTGAGATAACCGTAGGACAAGTGCTCTTAACTGCTGCAGACGTCTTGCGCAGAGCGAACTATCGAAATGCCCAGCGGGGATTAAATCGCTTATTGGAACTAGGGATCCTTCCAATTGTTAATGAGAATGACACAGTTGCAACCGATGAAATTAGATTTGGTGACAATGATCGACTAGCTGCATTGGTGGCTCAGGTTGTGCAGGCTGATGCTTTGATTCTGTTGTCTGATGTTTCAGGACTATTCGACGGTCCGCCAGAGTTACCTGGCAGCAAACTAATCTCACATGTTGCATCGATGAATGACATTGCTGATGTCCAAATAGGTGGTACTGGCTCAGCCGGTGTTGGACTGGGTGGAATGACAACGAAAGTAGAAGCTGCCCGAATCGCAACTGCCGCAGGTATTCCTACCATCGTTACCTCTGCAGATCTGGCAGAATCTGTGCTTGCCGGATCTGAAGTCGGAACTTTATTCACGGCTGCCGAGTCCAAGATTCCAACGCGCTTGCTTTGGTTGACTTATGCGACAACATCGCAAGGATCCATTGTTATTGATGCGGGTGCCGTAACTGCAGTTGTAGACAAGCGACTTTCCTTGCTACCCGCCGGCGTTGTTTCCATTCAAGGCATGTTTTCTGCAGGTGATCCGGTTGATGTTTGCGATCCAACTGGCAAGGTTCTTGCCCGGGGCATCGTGTCATTCGACTCAGATGAACTACCAGGAATGATCGGAAAGCGAACTGCGGACTTACTGCAAGAATTTGGTACCGGATTTGATCGTGAAATCATTCATAGGGATGACATGGTGGTCTTGTGATGAGTGCTGCAAAGACTGAAGTCGTAGGGCTAGCGAAGGCTGCACGAGTGGCAGCCAGATTATTGGCAAATTGCACCCGCGCCCAAAAAGATGCCGCACTTAACTTTATGGCTCAAGCGTTACTTGATAACGCCGCTGAGATCATTGCCGCAAATAAGCTAGATGTGCAATCAGCAACGGCTGCAAAGATAGATGCAGCAATCATTGATCGTCTCACTTTAGATCAAGTGCGAATCCAATCATTGGCTGACGGCCTCACAGACATTTCAAAACTCCCTGATCCAGTTGGCGAAACTATCCGAGAATTTGATGTTCCGTCAGGACTGCACATCACTCAGCGCCGAGTCCCATTCGGAGTGGTTGCGGTTATCTATGAAGCGCGACCTAACGTCACCGTGGATACGGCAGGACTGACGCTCAAGAGTGGAAACTGTGCATTGCTTCGAGGATCTGCATCAGCGAAAAATACGAATACGAAACTCGTGGAAGTTATGCGCGCAGCACTTTCTAAATCTGAGGTGCCAGCGGATGCAATTCAAATAGTTTCGGCCGAATCTCATGAGTCCGTTGCTGAGTTATTGCAAGCCAGGGGACTGATTGACGTTGTGATTCCGCGTGGGGGAAGTGCCTTAATCGAACGCGTCGTAACCGAATCAATAGTTCCAGTGATTGAAACCGGTGTTGGCAACTGCCATGTTTATATCGATAAGTCAGCTGATTTTGCCAAGGCTATATCTATCGCAATCAATTCAAAGGTGCAGCGGGTGAGTGTTTGCAATGCAGCTGAAACGATTCTGATCCATAGCGAGATAGCTGATGAGTTCATTCCAGAATTAATGCAAGCGTTCAAAGCTGAAGGGGTCACTATTCACGGCGATGATTCAGTGGCCGAATACGCAGCGCAGGCCGGTACTGCTTTCAAGCAGGCTACAGATTCAGATTGGTCAGATGAGTATTACTCGCTTGATATTGCTGCCAGAGTTGTATCTGACATAGATGATGCTCTAAGTCACATTCAGAAATGGTCGACGGGACATACTGAAGCGATCGTTGCTACCGATGAGGTTGCAATTTCTAGATTTACTTCAGAACTGGATTCAGCAGTGGTGATGGTGAATGCATCAACCCGATTTACTGATGGGGGCGAGTTTGGCTTTGGTGCCGAGATTGGAATCTCGACTCAGAAGCTTCATGCCCGAGGTCCGATGGGACTGCAAGAGCTGACAACTTCAACTTATGTTGTTGTCGGAGACGGACATACTCGTCACTAGCTAGGTAGTTGCCATTGCGGTGTATTTTGTTTTCCACCTAGAGCTAATTCAGCAGTTATCTTGCCAATAGTCGGAACAAACTTAAATCCATGACCTGAACATGGCGAACACACTGTTATTGGCCCACGTCGATCCAAAATGAAGTCTTCTTCTGGTGTATTTGTGAACAAACATGTTGTTGCAGCTGCAGTATCAAGATTTAGGCCAGGGAACCAGTGCGCTACGTATTCCTTCATTTCAGTTAAATGCTTCTGGCTAATTTCAAAATCTCGATTGTCCGGATCAATTGCCTTGCGATCACTCCAAGTTCCCACCTTGAATCCTTCACTAGGTGTGTAAAGTCCATACGCACTGGCTTCAAGAGGAGAGCCACCACGACCGTTAGCGCCGTGATGCAAGAAACTTGGCCACAATGACTCTGACTCAAGACCTGCGTTTGGTTGAAAGTGTGCTGGTTGGCCAGCGTCAACAATTAAGTCTGGAAGATCAACTAGGTGACCGACGAGTTTTTCAACCCAACCACCGGCTGCAACAACTACCGATGGAGTTCGCCAAGTTTTTGATTCAGTTTCAACAATTGCGTAGTCGCCATCGAGTTGAATCGAGAGCACACGTGTATTCAAGTGAACCTGCCCACCAAGTTCTTGGGTTCGCTGAATGAGTGTCGACACTGTCTTGTCTGCAAAACAGCGACCACCATCAGGGCTATAAAGAACGTGGTCTTCAAAATTCATTCCTGGCCAGCGACTATGTGCCTCTGCCGCGTTCATGCGCTCGTAACTTCTACCTAGTCGATCGAGGCTGGCGGCAATCTCATCGATTGCTTCTTTGTAACCGTGATCAAGTTGGCCATTTTGCTCAAGCAAGTGCTCGCCAGAATCTGCTTCCAACTCTCGCCAATCTGGAAGTGCTCTCGCCGCTAAATCTGTGTAGAGGGGAGTGCGATATGAAAGCCGAAAAATTCGGGTCCCGCCGTGCGAACTACCTTTATCGTGAGCGATCCCAAACTGCTCAATCAGAGCCACATCTTTACCTTGCCGGGCAAGCTGCCAAGCGGTAGCGCTACCCATTGCGCCAGCACCAATCACAACATGATCAATGTGTTCCAAGGCAATTAACCCTTCTGGCTGGGAGATTAACTCCACACTAGTTGCAAGTATTCTTGTAGTCATGAGGGTTGGCATATTGGGCGGGACTTTTGACCCAATACATATCGGACATCTAATTGCTGCCAGTTCAGTTTATGAAGCCCTAAATCTTGATTCAGTAGTTTTTATCCCAGCAGGCGATCCTTGGCAAAAGCGGGATCGTGATCTGAGCCCAGGTCAACAACGCTTGGAAATGGTAAAACTAGCGACTGAAAATGACGCTCGGTTTCAAGTTAGCGACGTAGAGATTGCTCGAAGCGGTCCAACGTATGCCGTGGATACCGTACGTGAATGGAAGCGGCTGAATCCAAGCGATGAACTTTTCTGGATCGTAGGCTCCGATGCGCTTAGTGGAATTCCAAGCTGGCACGAATGGGAAGCATTAGTAAGTGAAGTAACGATTGTCGCCGTCAATCGTGTAGGGCAAAATGATTCAGTACCTTTTGATTTTGTCTCTGTAGACATGCCAGAAGTTCGAATTTCTGCAACTGAACTTCGTGACCGATTCACAAACGGGTTAGACACCCAATACCTAGTTCCAAAGAACGTCAGCCAATACATTTCAGATCAAGGTCTGTATCAAGCGTGAATCGAATTCCATCATTCTTGAAATGGTTAATGAGTTCGACCTTGGCAGTTGCTTTGCTAACTGGAGTCTTTGTACTTCGAGGCGATGGTCAAGCTGCGCCGCTACCAGCCGAGATAACTGCTAGCCCATCTGTTAGTCCGACCTCAGATCCTGCAACCGACATCAACAATTTATTGATTGCCTTAATTGATTCGCAGCAAAAGATTGTTTCGGTAACGGTCCTAAAACAATCAAGTGATGGCACAAAATTCTCGATAGTGAACATCGATCCAGCCACATTGATCGTGCCGCCCGGTCAGGGCTTTGTTCCAATCAGTGATGCTGGATTGCAAGGCTCGTTTGATGGCGTTGACCAAGCAATATCTGGAGCACTTGGAATTCCAATTGATGGCTCAATACTTTTGCAGCGCCTAGCTTTGGCTGGGTTAGTTGATGGCGTTGGTGGAATCACCATTGATTCGCAGAATCTTTACCGAGTGAGCGAATCCGGCGAAGCCGCGCAGTACGTTCGGCCTGGCAGCGCTGTTCTAACTGGGGGAGATGCTGCCGGCTACGCGATGGTTAAGTCACAATTCGAAACTACCGATGAGTTCATGTCCAGAACTAATCAAGTTTTGCGAGCGGTATTTGAAAATCAACAAGGTGATGAAGCTCGGGTAGATGAAGTGCTTTCGGCATTGGGATCACTTGCCAAATCAAATGTGCCAACCCAGAGCATTGCAAGATTAATTGTTGAACTTCGCACATCTAATCTGTGGTCAAGTGCCAACATTTCCCGCGTGCCAAGTAATTAAGTAGTCTTAGAGTCCTTATTAAATAAGTACTGCGAAAGTGTGGAGTTTGTGGCTGCCTCTGAACATGCCTTAAAGATTGCCAAGATTGCGGCACAAGCGGCTTATGACAAGAAAGCTGAGAACATAGTTCTGCTTGATGTCAGTGAACACTTGGTCATTACTGACATTTTCTTGATTGCCTCGGCTGATAACGAGCGCCAAGTGGGTGCGATAGTTGACGCCATCGAAGCCGCCCTTGATGAGATTGATGTTGATCCAATTCGCCGCGAAGGAAATCGCGAAGGTCGTTGGGTACTGCTTGATTACTTCGACATCGTCGTACACGTTCAGCAAGATGAAGAGCGAAGTCTGTATGACCTAGAACGCTTGTGGAGCGATTGCCCACATATCCCTGTGGAATTGGTATGAGTTCACGTCGCTTAGTTTTATGGCGTCACGGTCAAACCGTTTGGAACGCTGAGAACCGTCATCAGGGACAAATCGACATCCCGTTAAATGACGTGGGCGTTGAACAAGCTCGACACGCTGCGCAAACTTTGCTTGCTATGAAGCCGACTCATGTAATTGCAAGCGACTTATCTAGAGCGCTGGAAACAGGTAGGACCCTGGCTGATCTTGCCGGCGTGGAACTAACTGTCGATGAACGTTTGCGAGAAACTTTTGCTGGCGAATGGCAAGGTATGACGCGTGACGAGATCATGGCAAAGTACCCAGAAGATTACGCAGCTTGGGGCGGCGACTCAGAGATCAGACCTGGTGGTGGGGAAACACGTTGGGAAGTATCTGAACGAGTTGTAGAAGCCATTGAACATGCGCTGGTTACTGTTCCTTCTGGTGGTACTTTAGTTGTCGCTTCCCATGGTGGCGCTTTGCGATCTGCGCTTGGTCGACTTTTGGGATTAGCACCAGAGCAATGGACCATACTTGGCGTTCTGGCTAACGCACAATGGTCTGTACTTTCTGAACTTGATGAAAACATGCCTAAGTTGCCGGGTTTGAAATGGCGACTGCAGGAATACAACGCAGGATCGTTACCTGAGCCTGCAATTGGTGATGATAAGTAACGTCCACTAACATTGACAAGGTTCGGGGCTGTGGCGCAGCTGGTAGCGCACTTGCATGGCATGCAAGGGGTCAGGGGTTCGAATCCCCTCAGCTCCACCAAACGAATGATGACCGCCTTAGGGCGGTCTTTATTCGTTTTATGAGCCGGACGGATTCGGGAGGAGCGAAGCGACTTGAAGCCTCGGCCCGGCCTCGACCGAAGTTTCCCCGTTCAATCGTGGGAAAACTAGGGTCTAGGCAAAAATGATTTGCGGGTGTAGATTTTCATCACATTTCTTTCACGCTGAATATGGAGAAGATTATGACTGATCGTTCCCGATTAGATCCTGAAACAACCATCCCGTTAGATGGTTTGCTAGAAGCTCTACCGGGTGGCTTTAATGCCATTCCAGATATCAATGCTCGCAGAGCAACTCTTTCAGGAATGATTGCGGCGATGGAAGTTCCAGTTAATCCAAATGTGGAAGTAACCGAACATATTGCACCAGGACCTGCAGGAGACATAAAGGTCAGAGTCTTTTCACCTAAGAATGTGGCGTCCCCACGACCTGCTTTGGTTTTCATTCATGGTGGAGGAATGATTCTCGGAAGTATTGATGACGAACACGATATGGCTCAATTGATGTGTGATCAATTAGGTATGACTATTGCCAGTGTCGATTATCGTAAAGCACCAGAAAATCCTCATCCTGCCGCCACCAATGATTGCTTTGCAGCTTCTCAGTGGGTTTTTGCTAATGCCAAATCGCTAGGCATTGATGCAAACAAAATTGGTATTTACGGAGGTAGTGCTGGTGGCGGATTGGCTATTTCTGTAGCACTTAAGGCAAGGGATGAAAAGGGACCTGATTTTAAATTTATGGTGCCGATTTATCCAATGATTGATCATCGTAATGAATCACATTCTTCAAAGTTAATTACAGATGTGGGAATTTGGGATCGGGAAGGTTCCATTGAAGCCTGGTCTTGGTATTTAGGTGGCCAAGAACCAGATCAATATTCATCTCCTGCTATTGCTGCAAGCCTCAAAGGTCTACCACCCGCTTATATTGATGTCGGTGAAATGGATATGTTTCGTGATGAAAATTTAGACTTTGTGAAAAGACTTGGTGAAGCAGATGTCAGAGTTGAATTTCATTTGTGGCCAGGGGTTTATCACGGAGCCGAAGTTTTTGCCCCGGATGCCACAATTAGCCAAACGATTATGGCAACTCGGCTTGCTGGCATTAAGAGATTAGTGGAACTAATCAGTCGTTAGTGAGGAAATCTAACGGACTTAGCCATAAAGAATTTGCACGGATGCCAGCCCGATGCCCCTAACGAAATGGGTTTCTACCAGATGTCGCCCAACGTATAACCAGTCTGGAATGGATCTGAAGGATCGATTTCCCAGATAGCTGTACCGGTAACCCAGGCACTGCCTCGGATCGTTGGAGTTACGGCTTCGTACTGGCCAATCTTGGTTGGTTCATTTACTTGACCAAAGAACTTAGTGCCCAAGAAACTCATGTGCGAAAACTCTTCACCAAGAGCAAGTTGACCTCTGCTGTACAGGGCTGACATTCGTCCGCAAGTACCAGTGCCACAAGGGGAGCGATCCAGCATGCCCTTCCAGGTTTCCGGATCTGCGGTTAAGTTATCGCCGGTAAGTACAGCAGAGTTCTGTGCTTGCTTACCTGGCTCACGATCACCGTTGTGCAGAATAACGATGCCAACTTTGTTAATGCTTGGATTTTCTGGATGCTCAAATTGAAGCTGCTTGTTCACTGCGTACTTGATCGCAGCGCCAGCACGAGTTATAGCTTTGGCATTTTCTGGCTTGATCTCAAGTCCAACGTTGGCAATGTTGGTTTGGGCAAAGAATTGTCCACCGAAAACTAAGTCAATTGGAATTGGACCGTATTCCGGAATATCGACAAATTTGTCGATGTAAACCGTAAATGCTGGAACGTTTCGAATTGAGACATCTAGAACTTTGCCATCTTTGCAACGCGCAAGAACTGAAATAGTTCCAACCGCTGTATCAATAGTGACGGTGGTTTCAGGCTCTTGCATCTTTACGATGCCTTTTTCTAGGGCAGCCGTTACCGCACACATTGTGTTACTGCCTGACATTGCAGTAAAGCCACCTTGTTCCAGAACAATGATTCCAAAATCAGAACCTTTGCTAACTGGTGGAAGAATAAACACTGCACATAATGCTGGATAGCCGCGAGGTTCGTGCAAGATTGCGTGGCGGAACCAATCTAAATTGGCTTCACAGTAATCGAAACGTTCTTTCATGGTCTCGCCCTTAACTAGGTGAGCCATGTTGGTGATTACTCGACCGCCTTCGCCTTCAGCGTGGGCTTCGATGGTTTCAATAATCAATTTTTCAGCCATTGTTAAACCGTCTTTACTCCAGCAGCATTAAGCAGCTTTGCAAAGTGAGCTTTTTGTTCAACCGAAAGCGGCAGTCCTGGTGGACGAACCGGTCCAACACTTGCGCCAATTAGTTCGCAGCCAGCCTTGATACCGGCGTAATAGTTAACTGATTCCAAGAAGTCACAGATTGGCCAGATCTTTTTCCAAAGTTCGCGACCCTTTGCCAAATCATTGTCGACAGCTAGGGCGTTATAGAGAGCTACCGCTAGTTCTGGAATTACCGTTGCAGTTCCCCAGACTGAAGCTTCAGCACCGCTGGCTAGACCAAAGAAAGTCAGAGTGTCCCAACCGTTGAAAGCTTTGATCTTGTCTGAGCGATTGGCAAGTAGGTCTGCCATTGTCACGGCATCGCCGGAAGTGTCCTTTAGGTAGTTAACGCCAGGGATTTCTCCGAGTTGTGCAATTTGTTCGGCGTTAAGCGTTACTCCAGTTGAACTTGGGATGTTGTAGTACATAACTGGAATGGAGATCGATTCGGCTACCGAGCGCATGAATACTTGGAGTTCTGCAAAGTTAGGCGCTGCATAAAACGGTGGCAACAGCATGACACCGGTAGAGCCAGACTTCTCGGCATGCTTAGCAAGTGAGATAGCTTCTGCAGTCGAGGTGGAACCAACTCCAGCAAAAACATGGCAACGACCGGCAGCTGCTTCGTTGACCACTTCAAAAACTCGACGGTATTCCTGTGGAGTCAGTGTCATGAACTCACCAGTTGTGCCAGTTGGAACAACGCCATGAATTCCGGCATCAACTAGGCGATTGATTTGGGCATGCATTGCAGCCTCATCAAGCGCACTGCCATCTGCTGTGAAAGGAGTGGTGATTGCTGCGAGGATTCCGCGAATCTCAGTTGTCATGCTTTTACTTTCTAGGAATTAAACGATGTCATTTTCAGTTACGAACATACGTTCGCGAGCCGAAAGGTGAGCTAGAGAATCGGCTGCAACACTTTTACCAATTTCGGTGGCATATGCAGCTTCAAAATCTTCCTTGGAATCAAACCAAAGTTCGGAGACTCCGTCATAAGCGCTGCCATCATCGGCAAGGTTAAACACAATCTTGCGAACTCCGGGCAAGGTTGCGGCCTTCTTGGAGTGATCAACTAACCACCACTGCTTAAAGTCATCGTGACTCATGTCTTCGCCACGCTTTAACAAGATGATTGCTTTAAACATTTACTTCACCTTCGTTACGCGAGCGTGTGGTCGACCGCCAACTGAATAGACAATTGCAATAACCATTTCGTTAGCACGTGGAGCATCGCCGATTGTGATCTCGGCCGAATCCATATCATCGAATTCCCAACGGTCATCTTTGTTACCAATTGGCATTGTGATTGAGGCGCCAGGTCCAGCGACTTTCTTAGTTCCAGGAATGATGTCTGCGCCGCCACCAATTGCTGCGCGTACTGATGCGCCAAAGCGCGGATGCAAAACCGCAGCCGTGTGTTCAAGTTCGCCGTCAGTTCCCACGATGGCACCCTTGCCATAGCCGCGGATGTCTGCTGCGCTTAGGCCTAAAGCTTCAAGCGCCTTAACGGCCCGATCGGCCAGAATTGCAGTGACTTCGATGCTCATCATTTCGAGCTCGGTTAAATCCTGAACCAAAGCCTTGCCAGCCAGGGGATTAGTTACCACTGCAGCGGCGATTACCTTGACAGTCGCGGGGGACACTGAAGTGCCACTTTCCCGCAGGGTTTCTTGAGTAGATACAACAATTGAGCGGATTTCAGTCATGGACATAACCTACCTCGCTAACCCCGTACTCCACCCACTAGATTTGGGTATTACCGCAACAAGGAGAAATCATGACTAACCACATCACGCACTGGATAGACGGCAAGCTTTGGACAGGTAAAGCAGCCCGCACCGGTGAGGTTTACAACCCTGCAACTGGCAAATTGTCCGGAACGGTTGACTTCGCTTCAACTGCAGACATGGACGAAGCCGTTGCCGTTGCTAAGCGCGCTGGCGCTGAGTGGGCCGCTACTTCTCTTTCCAAGCGCGTGACCACCATGTTTGCCTTCCGTGAAATCTTGAACGCTCGCAAGGAAGAACTTGCTGCAATCATTACTGCCGAGCATGGCAAGGTGTTGTCTGATGCTCTTGGTGAAGTTATGCGTGGCCAAGAAGTTGTTGAGTTTGCTTGTGGCATCCCACACCTTCTAAAGGGCGGTTACTCCGAAAGCGTTTCAACGGGCGTAGATGTTTACAGCATCCGTCAGCCATTAGGTGTTGTTGGAATTATTTCTCCGTTCAACTTTCCAGCTATGGTTCCAATGTGGTTCTTCCCAATCGCAATTGCTGCCGGTAACTCTGTAATTGTTAAGCCATCTGAAAAAGATCCAAGCGCACAGAACTTCATCGCACAAATGTGGAAAGACGCTGGTCTTCCAGACGGTGTATTCAACGTTGTACATGGTGACAAGGAAGCAGTCGATCGCATTCTTACTCACCCAGACATCAAGGCTGTTAGCTTCGTTGGCTCAACTCCGATTGCGAAGTACATCTACGAAACCGGAACTGCACACGGCAAGCGCATCCAGGCTCTTGGTGGCGCGAAGAACCACATGGTCGTGCTTCCAGATGCAGACCTAGACCTTGCTGCTGACTCAGCAGTTAACGCAGGCTTTGGTTCCGCTGGCGAGCGCTGCATGGCGATCTCAGCACTTGTTGCTGTTGGTCCAATTGCAGATGACTTGATCTCAAAGATCGAAGATCGCATGGGCAAGATCGTTACTGGTGACGGAACTCGTGGCACTGACATGGGACCACTTGTAACCGGCGTACATCGCGACAAGGTCAAGGGTTACATCGACACTGGTGTTGCTGAAGGCGCGACAGTTGTTGTTGATGGCCGCGACGTTGTTCCGGATAGCGATGGTGAGGGTTACTTCATCGGACCAACACTGTTTGACAACGTAACCAAGGACATGACGATCTACAAGGAAGAAATCTTCGGACCAGTTCTTTCCGTAGTTCGCGCTGATACTTACGAAGAAGCGCTGAAGTTGATCAACGATCACCCATACGGTAACGGAACTGCAATCTTCACTAACGATGGTGGCGCTGCTCGCCGCTTCCAGAATGAAGTTGAAGTTGGCATGATCGGCATCAACGTGCCAATCCCAGTGCCAATGGCTTACTTCTCATTCGGTGGCTGGAAAGCATCACTATTCGGCGATACCCACGCACACGGAACTGAAGGCGTTCACTTCTTTACTCGTGGCAAGGTTGTAACCAGTCGTTGGTTAGATCCAAGCCATGGTGGATTGAACCTTGGCTTCCCAACAAACGGGTAGGCATCGCAAGCGATCTGACGGTCGCACACTTGGAATCTTTGCTGTTGCCCTAGGAACGATTATCTGGGGCACAGTGGGTCCAGTTGTAAAGCTTTTCCCAGAAGGTACTGAATTCCAGTATTCCTTGGTTCGTAATCTCAGCGGAACAACTGCGCTCTGGTTATTCGTTTTGTTATCCAAAAACAAGAAGCGCTATACCAAGGAAGACATAGTTCCAATTTTGGTTGCTGGCACCGGCGCTGCATTGTTTTTCCCACTTTTCATCTTGGCATTTCAGTTAACCGGCGTTGGCGTAGCAGCCGTTGTATCAATTGGTGTCGCTCCGATCTTTGTTGGCTTGATTGCTTGGATTGCATTGAAGCAACCACCAGGAAAGCAGTGGGCCATCGGCACACTTATCGCGGTTACTGGCGTGGTTGCACTTAATTGGCCGAGCGGAGATAACACTGTAAGCATTCTCGGCGTGGCTTTTGCAATGGCTGCCGCATTCGGTTATTCAATGCAAGCAACTGGAATGGGCATGATTTCCAAGCGTCACACCCCGTTTCAATGTGTTGCTCCAATGTTCACAATCGGAACAATTTTTCAGGCGCCACTTAGCTACGGCAAAGACTTTAGTTTTTTGCAAGACCCCATCTTGCTAATGGGAGCACTTTACGGTGGCATAGTTACAGTTGCACTCGCTTACGCAGTCTTTATTTATGGCATTGCCCGAATTGGTGCGGCGACTGCAGTCACCGTTGGATTGATGGAGCCACTGACTGCATCGATCTTGGGGGTAGTCCTGTTGGGAGAGACCGTATCTGCCATTGGCATAGTGGGATCGGTTTTAATTCTCGCCGGATTAGTTGTGGTAAGTAGACCGCCGAAAGAGCCTGCCCAACTAGTTGCTTAAGACTTATTTCTCTTCGGCTGAGTCATCTTGCTTATCGACGAATGAAGCGATTAAGAAAAGCACGCCAGCTGCAAGAACTGGGATTGTTATCACTAGCTCAGAATTTTCGCCTGATTCGGTATTTGATGTGGCCAATGCATTTAGCACAGACAAGCCGATAAGAATTAGTGCAACGAATCGAGTGCGGCGCTTGTAGCCATAAATTGCTAACGGCGCAGTCAGCGCAAACATCGCTGTAGTAATGATCGGTCCGTTTGAATTCAAAATCGTGTTCCACCAACTTGGTGCCAGCGATTGCCAAAGCAATAAGCCCAGGACTGACATCGACCAAATCATCAGTAATGGGAATGCAATCATTGGGCGACGCCAGGCGAGCCAGCAACCAATCACCATCGGGAACAACCAGGCTGAGGTAAAGGCAAGTCCAAACAAACCAGAGTGGTCTGCCAAAGTTTGATTAATGGTTACTAAGCCGCCAACAACAGCGAAGGCAAGAACTAGATACAGCGCGAGCTTGCGAACATTCTCCATAGTTTTACCTTACGAGTTTTGCCAGTGTCCCATTCGCAACGACATCAACCGCCGCCTGCATGTCAGGGGCTAGGAAGCGATCTGGTCCGGGTCCTGGACTGGTTTTTCGCAATTCTGCTACGGCAGCCCCAGTTATTGGTGATGGATGCAGGGGTGACCGTAGGTCAATTGCCCGTGCAGCTGTCATTAATTCAATGCCAACAATCTTTGTCAGATTATCGATGGCTTGGCGAAGTTTGCGAGCTGAACTCCAACCCATAGATACGTGATCTTCCTGCATGGCAGAACTTGGAATCGAATCCACGCTGGCAGGGGAGGCAAGGCGCTTATTTTCGGAAACTAATGCAGCTTGGGTGTATTGCGCGATCATCAAGCCAGAATCAACACCTGGATCATCAGCTAAGAACGGTGGCAGGCCGTGGGAACGAGATTTATCGAGCATGCGATCTGTGCGACGTTCACAAATTGAACCCAAATCAGCAGCAGCAATTGCCAAAAAATCCAAAACATAGGCAACCGGTGCGCCGTGGAAGTTTCCATTAGAGGAAACTCGACCATCGGCTAGGACCACTGGATTATCGACTGCTGCCGCAAGTTCGCGCGTTGCGACCAAAGTTGCATGCGCGATGGTGTCACGAACTGCGCCTGTTACTTGTGGGGCGCAGCGAAGTGAATAAGCATCTTGCACGACTGATGTGTCATCTATATGTGATGCCACAATTGGGCTGCCCTTTAGAACATTCAGCATGTTTGCAGCACTTAGTGCCTGACCTGGATGTGGGCGAAGTGGTTCATGCAATTCGGGCAAGAATACTTTGTCAGTTCCGAGTAGTGCCTCGACACTCATGGCAGCAGTTACATCAACTGAGTCACAAAGCATTGTTAGGTCAGAGATGGCCATGATCAACATGCCGAGCATGCCGTCGGTCCCATTTATTAGCGCTAGACCTTCTTTTTCCCGAAGTTCAACAGGTGTAATACCTGCAGCCTTAAGCGCATCAGATGCTGGTGTGATTCGACCCTTGCTATCTACAACTTCACCTTCACCCATAAGCACGAGAGCGCAGTGAGCTAGTGGCGCTAAGTCGCCACTGCAACCAAGGGAACCAAATTCATAAACCGCTGGTGTGATATCTGCATTCAAGATCGCAGCCATAGTTTCAACAACTACTGGGCGAACACCTGTGTGGCCTGAGCAAAGAGTCTTCAGGCGCAGAGTCATCAAAGCGCGAGTAACTTCACGTTCAACTAAGTTGCCAAGGCCAGCTGCGTGTGAGCGAATAAGTGACTTCTGAAGTTGCACTCGGTATTCGGGGGACACATGACGATTAGCCAGGGCGCCAAATCCAGTTGAGATTCCATAAACCGGCTCAGCGGAAGCCGCTAACGCATCAACCCGGCTTCGAGTATGTGCAACAGCTTCAATAGTTGCCGGAGCAATCACGACCTTTGCATCATGGCGAGCAACAGCAAGCACATCTTCGAATGTCATTCCAGTGGTATTGATAACCACTTCAGTGCGACTCATGCGATATCTCCTTTTGTGAAAATGACATTTCCATCTTTCCAAGTAGTGCTGATCAGCGGTACGCCTGGGCGGTAGGCCAAGTGAATGTAGCTTGGCGCATTAAGTAGCGCAAAGTTTGCTCGAGCTCCAACAGATAAATGGCCAACGTCGTCGCGTCGCAGTGCAGTTGCGCCACCCATAGTTGCGGCAAATAGTGATTCATCCACTGTCATGTGCATCTCGCGCACAGCCAGGGCAATACAGAACGGCATGTTTGTTGTAAATGAACTGCCGGGATTGCAATCAGGGGAGAGCGCCACCGCAGCTCCAGCATCTAGCAAGTCGCGACCACGCGGGTAGTGCGGAGCGCGGGTGCTGAAATCTGCACCAGGAACTAACCCAGCTACTGTGCTACTTGCCGCAAGGGCGCTGATGTCATCGTCAGCTAAGTAGGTCAAGTGATCTGCTGAGGCGCAATCTAATTCGATTGCCATAGCGATACCGTCGCCTTGTTCCAACTGGTTCAAATGAATCCGAGGCTGCAAACCTTTGCCGATTCCAGCTTCTAGGATTCGACGTGATTGCTCGGTGGTAAATGCACCGCGATCACAAAAGACATCGATCCACTTTGAATGTGGCGCGCAAGCTTCAAGCATTTCTCCAACGACAAGATCAACGTAAGCATCAGGATTGCCTGCGAATTCAGGTGCAACTACGTGGGCGCCAAGGTAGGTGACTTCATCAGTTAGTTCTGCAGCAATTCGCAAACTTCGTTCTTCAGTTGCAACATCGAGCCCGTAACCTGACTTGATTTCAATTGTGGTTGTTCCAGATTCATGCATTTCTTTGATCATGCTTTGGGCAACCGTGCGAAGTTCGGCATCGCTTGCTTTGCGCGTTGCCTCAGTAGTTACCTTTATGCCACCTGCAGAGTAAGGAACGCCAGCCATTCGTGCTGCGAACTCTTCTGATCTATCTCCAGCAAACATGATGTGGGAATGGCTATCAACAAATCCTGGAATCAGACTTCGTCCACCAACATCAGTTTTGGGAACGCTTGAATCTGCCTGGCTGGATTGACCAATCCAGCTCACGATTCCATCCGTAACGGTTATCGCTGCATCGTTGATAACACCAAGTTGACCATCACCAAGGGCTGAATTGTTGGTAACAAGTTGACTGATATTTGTGAGCGTGAACGATTTACTCATGGTTAAAGTAAGTCACCATTTGCACTCTTGGCTTCATGGGAATGCGGTTGCATTGGAATGTGAACGTTTCTTTCAGCAGCAACTTCAATCGCCTTGTCGTAACCTGCATCCACGTGACGAATCACTCCCATACCTGGATCGTTAGTTAAGACTCGAGCAAGTTTCTGAGCAGCAAGTGGCGTGCCATCTGCTACCGATACTTGGCCGGCGTGAATAGAGCGACCAATACCAACGCCACCACCATGATGGATTGAAACCCAAGATGCACCGGAAGAGATGTTGATCATGGCGTTCAGCAACGGCCAGTCAGCAATTGCATCCGATCCATCCAACATGGCTTCAGATTCGCGATACGGAGAAGCTACTGAACCACAATCCAAGTGGTCACGACCGATGACAATTGGCGCACTAACTTCGCCACTAGCAACAAGTTCATTGAATGCAAGGCCAGCCTTGTCGCGCTCGCCATAACCAAGCCAGCAGATTCGTGCCGGTAGACCTTGGAAGGCTACGCGGTCTTGGGCCATGGTGATCCAGCGACGCAAGTGATCGTTGTCTGGAAACAGATCAAGTACTGCCTTGTCGGTGCGAGCAATATCTTTTGGGTCGCCAGAAAGTGCAGCCCAACGAAACGGTCCTTTACCTTCGCAGAACAGTGGGCGGATGTAAGCCGGAATGAAACCAGGGAATTCAAATGCCCGGTCATAGCCACCTTTGCGAGCTTCATCGCGAATGCTGTTGCCGTAGTCAAATACTTCAGCGCCCTTATCCATGAAACCCACCATGGCTTCAACGTGCCTAGCCATTGACTCTTGCGCGAGCTTTGTGAATTCATCTGGCTTGTTATCCGCATACTCACGAGCATCGGCAAAGTCCATGCCAGCTGGAATGTAGTAAAGCGGATCATGTGCTGAAGTCTGATCTGTGACGATGTCTGCATCAACATCCATGGCAAGCAGTTTTGGGAGAACTTCTGCGGCATTGCCAACTAATCCAACGGAAAGTGGGCGACGTGCCGCTTTAGCATCAAGACAGCGACGTACAGCATCTTCAAGGTCGTCAGCGATCTCATCGAGGTAGCGAGTTTCAACGCGTCGCTTCAGTCTTGTTGGATCAATGTCAATCATTAAGCAGACGCCATCGTTCATAGTTACGGCCAAAGGCTGCGCGCCACCCATGCCACCACAGCCACCAGTGATTGTTAACGTGCCAGCCAAAGTGCCGCCAAATTTCTTGGCAGCAACTGCCGCGAAAGTCTCGTAAGTGCCTTGCAAGATTCCTTGCGTGCCGATGTAGATCCAAGAGCCGGCAGTCATCTGGCCATACATGGTCAGTCCCATGTGCTCTAACCGGCGAAACTCTGGCCAAGTTGCCCAGTCACCTACAAGGTTTGAATTAGCAAGAATTACGCGCGGCGCCCATTCGTGAGTCTGGAAGACACCAACTGGCTTTCCTGACTGCACCAACATGGTTTCGTCGTTCTCTAAGTTTGTGAGGGTGCGCACGATGGCATCAAAGGATTCCCAGTTACGCGCAGCTTTACCAGTGCCGCCATAGACCACTAATTCATCTGGGTATTCAGCCACTTCTGGATCAAGATTGTTCTGCAGCATTCGCAATGCTGCTTCCTGCTGCCACCCTTTGGTCGTCAAAGTAGTGCCTCGAGCGGCTCTAACTGGGCGCGGTCCTGAAGTCATGTGATTCCTTTGGCTATTTAGTACTAATCGAGGTTACTCCAGGCGGTAGGCCAGATCTCAAGGTTCCCAAAAGGCTATGGTTAAGGCGTTGAAAGGGTAAATATGACAAACCTTCCCGTTGATGAGTTTTGGCCTCGCGCAGGACATTGGCTCGAAGCTGGCTCCACTGCCGAGAAAACCAACATCACTGTTATTGGAGTAGGTGCGCACTTAACTTCACTTACGCCAACTGGCGCAGACAAAACTCCTGATGCAATCCGTGAGGCTATGTATAGGTACTCAACTTATTCGTGGGCACATGATTTAGACATTGCTTCAGTTTCAGTTCGCGACGCCGGCAACATTCCTGATCCAGATTGGGAAGAAGGTGAAGCGCGAGTTTTTGCAAAGATGGATGAACTTCGCGGTAAGCAAGATCTTCTAGTTGCTCTTGGTGGTGACAATGCAATTACCTATTCAGTCGGGAAAGGTTTGTGGGCTGACGAAATCGGCAAAGCTGGACTGATCACAATTGATGCGCATCACGATATTCGCGAAGGCATCAGCAATGGTTCACCAGTTCGCCGCTTGATTGCTGCCGGCCTACAAGGCACTCACATCGTTCAAATTGGAATTAGCGATTACGCGAATTCGCCCGAGTATGCCCGTCGCGTCAAGGAATACGGCATAACGGTAATCACCCGAGCCGAAATGCGTAGCCGTTCACTGGAAGACATCATGGCCCAAGCAATCAGCATTGCTGGAGCCAGTGGGGGACAGATTCACTACGACCTAGATGTAGATGTTTGCGATCGGGCCGTTACACCTGCCTGCCCAGCTGCCACTCCTGGCGGTTTATCGGCTGATGACGTAAGAGAACTGACATTCTTGGCGACATCTCACGCGAGTGTGACTAGCATGGACATTACTGAAATTGATGCCACGATTGATTCAGCGGATGAACGAACGATTCGTCTTGGCGCATTATGTGTTTTGGAAGCTGCAGCTGGCGTTGCCAGTCGCTAATTAGGTAAAGGAACGAAATGACAACGCTAAAGAACTTCATCAACGGCAAGTTCGTAGATTGCTCAAGCAACGAAACTATGTCGTTTGAAAATCCTGCAATCGGCCAGGTTTACGGAACTGCTCCACTTTCCCGAGCAAATGATGTTGATGCAGCATTTAAAGCTGCCAGTGATGCCTTCCTGGGTTGGAAGCGCACCGCACCAGCAGATCGCTCACTTGCACTGTTCCGGATTGCAGATGCGATGGAAGCTCGCGCTGATGAAATTGTTGCCGCCGAAATTCAAAACACCGGCAAGCCACTTTGGTGGATGCGCGATGCCGAATTCCCACAGTGCGTTGACCACACTCGTTTCCATGCAACTATGGCGCGCAACTTGCCAGGTTGGTCCACAGGCGAATTCCTAAGTGGTTACGACTCAACAGTTCGCCGCGAACCAGTTGGTGTTTGTGCGCAGGTTGCACCTTGGAACTACCCGTTACTAATGGCGGTCTGGAAGTTTGCGCCAGCACTTGCAATGGGTAACACCATCGTGTTGAAGCC
>JBEION010000036.1:0-7347 GCA_040377565.1 Candidatus Nanopelagicales bacterium
CGGTTCCAAGTAACGGAATCTTGGCGGGCCGTTGAAACAATTAAGTTTGTAAGCTCGGCAGAATTTCCAATTCGTTCACCGGTGACAACCGATGTGACCAAGCCTTGAGTGCCAAACTCTTCACCATTTTCATCTTGCGTTTCCAGGAGTCCATCGGATGCCAGGACAATTCGATCACCTGCGCCAAAGAAGATTTCTTGGCTATTCCAAACTCCACCGAATCCACCTAGCATCGGTCCGGTTGGATTCAGGGTTGTAATCAAATGATTGGCATCGATCCAGTAGCCCGCTGGATGGCCGGCATTTACCCACTTTGTGGGCTTGCTGATGTCGTTAGGAATTTCCAAAATTACTGCTGTGGCCAAAAGCGCATCTACGTCTGAAAGTCCGGCTGAAACTCTTTCCATCACATCACTTGGTGTGAATCCTGCGGACAGCGCGGCAGTCATGATCGCCTTAATTTGAAGTCCGACTACTCCAGCCTCCGGGCCATGGCCTGTCACGTCAACCATTGCAAGTGCGGTGCCCTGCGGAGTTCGGATTACATCCCACCAGTCCCCTGCGATCGCGCCACTTGCTGGCAAAGTTTGCCCAGCGACATCAAGGCCAAATTTTTCAGTGTCGATCAGTGTTGGTGAGAGTGCTTTTCGCATTGAGGCAACTAGTGGTGCATTTTGTTCTAGTCCCTGCCAAGCAGCCCGAGCTAAGTCAATTTGGTTAACCAAGTTTTGCCGCATGGATTCAGCGTCGGCTGCGGCGAGCTGAATCTCGGGTGGGTTTGCAACTTCAATCACTTGATGAATGGTTCCGCTCGCAACCATGCGCAACTCAGTACGCATTTCATCAAGTGGCGCAAGTACCCAGCGCTCCAGATAAATCCAAGCTAGAGATAACAGAACAAGGCTGACAAAGATTGAAATGCTAAGAACTGCCGATAGTTGATCAGCAACTTCATCGAGTCTGATATCTAGTGCAAGGGATTCGCTGATTTCGGCTCGCGCCTCTATATACACGTAACGTTCCCAGCCAGCCACAGCTAACACCGTTACTGCAAAAAATGCAATAAACAGTTGTAGTCGCCGACGTAAGGTCATGATGAAATTCTAAGTGGAAATCGCTCAGCGAAAAATCAAGCTTTAGTTAGCTCTGCCATTGCTTGTGCAAATAGCGAGCCATGACGATCAACTTGTTCTTGCGTTGTTGTTGGACACATCAAAGCCATGTTGTGGAATGGCGTCATCAAAACTCCTCTATTAGACATAAAGAGGTGCATGAATTCATCTAACTCGTCATCGCCGGCATGCATTGCTTCAGTTCCAGTTTTTGGCGCTGGATAGGTGAAGCGATATTCAGCGCGTGCACCAAGTTGCGATATCGACCAAGGCACTCCGTATTCATCTAACGCTGCATTCACTTGATCTGTGTATCTAGTCGCAAGTGCAATCATGTGTTCAAATGCTTGTTCCGTTAAAACTTCACCAAGTGTTGCTCGCATCGCAGCTAAGGACAATGCGTTTCCAGCAAGAGTTCCACCGATGCCACCGACATCTAGTAGGTCTGCTTCGGTGTGGGAATTAATCAGATCAACAACTTCTTGCTTAAAGCCGTAAGCACCTGATGGAATTCCAGCGCCGATGCTCTTGCCGATGATAAAGATATCTGGATCTAACTTGTCGCGTAATGTCATGCCACCATATCCGGCAGAGATGGTGTGCGTTTCATCGATCATTAAAAGTGCGCCGTACTTTGTCGCAAGCTCGCGCATGCCCTCAAGGTAGCCAGGTTCTGGCAAAACGATTCCGATGTTTGTCAGCGCTGGCTCAGTCAAAATAGCTGCCACGTCACCGTGCTTTAAGGCAGCTTCAAGTCCGGGCAGGTCGTTAAATTCAACAACGCGAGTTGTTTGATCGATTGGTACTGGCGGTGCCACATTGCCTGGTCTTGAAACGGTGTTGCCGCTTGAATCCAAGACACCAAAAGTTTCATCTACTGAACCGTGGTAGCAATAGGAAAAAACTAAAATCTTGCCTTTGCCGGTTGCTAACCGAGCCAGTCGAATCGCCCATCTATTCGAGTCCGTTGCAGAAACCGTAAATGACCAAAGCGGGACTCTAAAGCGTCGAGTTAGTTCGGCGCCAACCCACTGCGCGTCTTCGGTAGGCATCATGGTTGTTATGCCACCCAGGTCTTGCATTCGATCAATGATTGCTTTAACGCTGGCATCTGGTGAATGACCAGTCATAGCGGCAGTGTCGCCAAGTGCGAAGTCAATGTATTCGTGGCCGTCAACGTCCGTGATGATGTTTCCCTTTGCACCCTGCATGTAAAGCGGGAAGCCACCAACCCACTTATTCATCCATGGCATTGGTACGCCACCAAATAAATTCTTCGCGTCTTTGTAAAGCGCCAAAGACTTTGGGTGGCTCTCTCGATAAGTTTTACGTTCGCGCTCAAGCAGTGAAGCTAAATTGCCACGATCTAATTCAGTTGATCTGTTGGTCATGATCCACTTCTTTCAGAGATAGAGAAATTACGAAGTAGCCATGTCGACGAAACGGCTGTAGTGGCCTTGGAATGCAACGGTAACGGTTCCAGTCGGTCCGTTGCGGTGCTTGGCCAAAATGAAGTCAGCTTCACCTGCGCGTGGTGATTCACGTTCGTAAACATCTTCGCGATGCAGCAGAACAACCATGTCCGCATCTTGCTCAAGCGAGCCAGATTCACGCAAGTCAGAGAGCATTGGTCGCTTATCTTGACGTTGTTCCGGTCCACGGTTCAACTGGCTGATTGCAATAACTGGAATTTCTAATTCCTTGGCAAGAAGTTTTAATGAGCGAGAGAATTCCGAGACTTCAACTTGGCGGCTTTCAACTTTTCGTCCGGACGACATAAGTTGCAAGTAATCAATGATGAGAAGTTTTAAATCAAAACGTTGCTTTAGGCGACGAGCCTTTGCACGGATTTCCATCATTGTCATGTTTGGTGAGTCATCGATGAACAAGGGTGCATCGTTAACTTGTCCCATTTTATTTGCAAGTCTGCCCCAGTCGGCGTCACTTAAAGTTCCTGCGCGCATGTGGTTCAAACCAACTTGCGCTTCAGCCGAAAGCAGTCGCATCACGATTTCGTTGCGACTCATTTCAAGTGAGAAAATTGCAGAAGTTAAATTGTGTTTGATGCTTGCAGAGCGCGCCAGGTCTAAACCTAAAGTCGATTTACCAATTGCAGGTCGCGCCGCAACAATAATTAATTGACCAGCGTGAAGTCCGTGTGTGATGTCATCGAGTTGTTGGAATCCAGTTGGCACACCAACTAGTTGCCCTCCACGTCCTTCGATAGCTTCGATCTCTGACAAAGTCTGCGGCATGATTTCAGAAAGTGGTGCGTAGTCTTCAGATGTTCTGCGACCGGTAACGTCATACACTTCGGCTTGCGCGCGATCAACTAACTGATCAACTTCAGCATCACCGGCGTAACCCATTTGGGCAATCTTTGTTCCAGCGTCAACTAGTCGTCGCAAAATTGCTCGCTCGGTAACAATGCGCGCGTAATACGAACCGTTGGCTGCTGTTGGAACACTTGCAACCAAGGTGTGAAGGTAACCCGCGCCGCCAACATTTCCTAGAGCGCCAGACTTGCTCAAATAGTTCGCAACTGTAATTGCATCGGCTGGTTCACCACGACCATAAATATCTAAGATCGCGCCGTAAATTGTGGCGTGTGCAGGTTTGTAAAAATCAACTTCGCGCAAGCTTTCGATGACATCAGCGATTGCGTCTTTACTGAGCAGCATCGCGCCAAGAACTGATTGTTCAGCGACGATGTCCTGGGGTGGAACTAATGCGCCATCTTCTTCGTAACTGCGGGGAAATTCCGCGACGCTCATGTAATCCACCTTTTCGCACTTGGTTACAGCCAAGCGCCTTTTCCACTGGTAATGACCAGGTGTTATTGACTGTATGGGTCAGGACTGACATAAACAATGACCCCTGTGGATAACTAAGTGGACAAATTGGGGAAAACCCACGAAACAATGGGTATTTAGCTGGGGATATCCTGTGTGGACAGCCTGGTTTTGCCTGTGGATATCCCCATTTATCAGGCATTTTGGGGATTTGAGCCTGTGTGCAAAAAGTAATTGCAAACTATTTTTGGTAAAACTTAAGCGAAGGCGATTTTCTGCCTTCGCTTAAGTTTCTTACTTTCTTCTTGTGGAGAATAGGGGACTCGAACCCCTAACCCCTGCCTTGCAAAGGCAGTGCTCTACCAATTGAGCTAATTCCCCGGCGGTAAAACCGTAGAACAAAATCTACTCTGAAGTAGCCTGTGTCCACAATTCTTGCTCGGCTTTGCTGTTTTCTGCCTGCTGATAAATCACGTAACCAGCAACCGCTAGCAATGCTAGTGACAATAGTTTCTTCATTACGCTTCCTATCTTTCTAGACTTGAACACCGTGCGTGGGCCCAGGTGGACTTGAACCACCGACCTCTTCGTTATCAGCGAAGCGCTCTAACCAAGCTGAGCTATGGGCCCTGATTTCTTGCATTTCTTGATTTTCGTACGTATGCACCTATTTCAAGGCACGAGTTAAGAGGTTACCCCAAAGCAGGCGTTAGCCCAAAATGGTTGGTTAGCCCCGATCTGTGAAGGTGTATTCGACTCCGCCAGTGAAGCCAACGCTTAAGTTGTAGAGGACTGCAAAAAGCGTGGAAAGTACGCTCAAAAGCACAATTTCAATTGCTGAAATTACCATCGCTAAACCAAGTAACCGCCCTAGTGACAAGAAACTGATTCCAGTTCCAGTGTTACCTGACGCGTCACTCCAGAGACTTGAAACGGCTTCGAAGACTCCAGCGGCTGAGAGCACCATCCAGAGCACAACAGTGGCCACGATCAGCACACCAGCAATAAGCACACCCAACACAAAGGCTCGTTTTGCAGCTGACCATGGATCAATGTGAGTTAAGTGCAGCGTGACTTGTCGAGCCGGAGCCTGGGTCGCAGCGGGTGCTGCAGCAGCAACGGATTGCTCGGATGACTTCAAAGGGTTCTTGAAGAAATTTCGCTTCGTCGGTTGATCGTCGTTTAGATCGATATCGATGTCTGACATTTATGCCTCTTCCCCGTCGTTGGCAACTTCCACATTCACATCTTCGGATTCAACAGTTGTGGCTTCCTCGGTGACTTCAACACTTTCCAACGCAGCCATTGACGCTGCGCTGCTTCGAGCTACGGCAACAACTTGATCGTCATCTCCGACCTTCATGAAGGAGACGCCCATGGTGTCTCGTCCAGCTGCGCGAATTTCATCAACGCGAGTTCGGATTACAACACCGTTGCTTGCGATCGCAAAGATTTCGTCATCCGCTGCACAGATCAAAGCGCCAGCTAAGCCGCCGCGTTTCTCGACTAGTCGCATAGCGCGAACACCTTGAGTGCCACGACCCTTTGCGTTCCATTCTTCGATTGAAGTTCGCTTAGCCCAACCACCTTCGGTGACTGTTACGACGAATGATTCTGGCGTTGCAACTTCCATCTTTAACAAGTAGTCGTCATCGGTTTTGAATCTAATTCCGATTACACCGCCGGCAGTTCGTCCCATTGGGCGCAAAGTTGCATCGTCAGCATGACAGCGAACTGAGTAACCCATTTTGGAAACCAAAAGTAAGTCATCTTCGTCGTTTACAAGTTGAGCCGAAACTACATCGTCTTCATCGCGAAGTGTGATTGCAACTAGTCCAGTGCTGCGTGAGGAATCGTAATCCGCAAGTCTCGACTTCTTGATGACACCATTTCGAGTTGCCAGCACTAAGTACTTGGCCTGGCTATAGTCGCGCAAGTCTTGAACTTCAACCACTTGCTCCTCTGGAGCTAGCGATAGCAAGTTAGCGACGTGCTGTCCGCGGGCATCGCGACCAGTGTCAGTCAGTTCGTAAGCCTTCACTCGGAACACTCGGCCCCGGTTTGTAAAGAACAAGATCCAGTGATGGGTTGTCGTTACGAAGAAGTTTGTAACGACGTCATCTTGCTTAAGTGCTGCACCCTTAACGCCACGGCCACCGCGCTTTTGGGATCGATAAAGCGCAGCTTTAGTGCGCTTTATGTAACCATCAGCCGAAAGTGTTACCACGATTGGTTCCACTGCAATTAAGTCTTCGTGAGTTACATCATTTTCGTCAGCCACGATTGTGGAGCGACGCTCGTCACCGAACTTGTTAACGATTTCAGCAAGCTCTTCACTCACGATGCTGCGCTGGCGAGTTAGGTTCGACAAAATATCTTTGTAGTCGGCGATCTCAGCCATTAACTTGTCGTGCTGAGTTTGTAATTCATTGCGCTCAAGAGCAGCAAGCTTACGAAGTTGCATGTCAAGAATTGCTTGGGCTTGAATTTCATCGATGTCGAGAAGTTTCATCAAGCCAGCTTGGGCAACCGATGCTGACTCTGATGCGCGAATCAATGCAATAACTTCATCGATGCGATCGATTGCCTTTAGTAGGCCGATCAAAACATGTACGCGCTCTTCAGCAATTCGTAAACGATAAGCAGTGCGACGCTGAATAACTTCGACTTGATGTTCAATCCAGTTAGTTACAAACGCATCAAGTGTCAGGGTGCGAGGCACACCATCAACAAGCGCCAACATGTTTGCACCGAAGTTATCTTGCAGCTGGGTGTACTTGAACAAGTTGTTTAGAACAACCTTTGGCACTGCGTCGCGCTTAAGAACTACAACGATTCGCATTCCCGTACGTGATGAGCTTTCATCAACCAAGTCAGCGATGCCGCCAACCTTGCCTTGCTCAACAAGCTCAGCAATTCGTTCCAGTAAGTTGTCTGGATTAACTTGGTAAGGCAATTGCGTAATTGCAATAATTGTGCGGCCACGCTTGTCTTCAGTGATTTCAGTGATGGCTCGCATCGTGACAGACCCACGACCCGTGCGATACGCATCTTGAATTCCGCGGCGTCCAACAATCTGTCCACCGGTTGGGAAATCTGGTCCGGTAATCCGTTCCATCAACGCTTCAAGTAATTCTTCACGCGTTGCGTCCGGATGGTCTAGCGCCCACTGCACACCTGCGGCTACCTCAGTGAGGTTATGCGGTGGAATGTTTGTTGCCATACCAACGGCGATACCTGATGAACCGTTAACCAAAAGGTTAGGGAATCGGCTAGGTAGAACTGTTGGTTCAAGGTTTTTGCCGTCGTAGTTCGGTGTGAAGTCAACGGTGTCTTGATCGATATCGCGAACCATTTCCATGGCAAGTTGGGCCATGCGAACTTCGGTGTAGCGAGCAGCGGCAGCTGAGTCATTACCTGGGGAGCCGAAGTTACCTTGACCC
>JBEION010000147.1:0-3297 GCA_040377565.1 Candidatus Nanopelagicales bacterium
GAGTTCCAATGATCATGGATGGCTTACGCCCTCTAGTGTCTGTCATTCGTCCAGCTGGAAGTAGCAGTGATGCCTGCACCACGCTAGTTGCCAAAAATCCGTAGCTTGAAGTGGCTGGACTTTTTTGCAGAACTGAAACTACGAATAGTGGAATCAATGCCGAACGCAAACCAAATGACGTCATGCCATTTGAGAGGTTAACTACGAGCGCTGTCCAATAAGCACGGAACTTTAACGCTGCTTTAAGTGCCATAGGTGGCTCTTGCAGTTCTGCAGGTTCGGAAGTGTCTTTTGTCGGATGACCCAGACCCTTTGGTAGTGCGAAGTATGCCGTTAGCGCAGCCAGGCTAAGGGTTGCCGCATAAACAAAGAATGGTGCGCGGATACTCAAGCCCACAACAAGTCCACCAACAGCAGGACCGGCTAGGCCTCCGAATAAGAAGCCACCTTGATAAGTGCTGGCTGCTCGGCCACGATGTGCGCCATCAACTGTGCGTAACAGTAATGACATAGATGAAACTGTGAACATTGCCGATCCAGTACCGCCAAGGCCCCGAAGAAAAATCAATTGTTCAAAAGTTTGGGAAAATCCAGCAAGTGCACTCGATATCGCAACAATGCTGAGCCCGATCCAAAGGACACTTCGTTCACCAAATTTATTGGCCAGCCAACCACTAGGCGCGGCACTAACAAATCGCATCAGAGCAAAAACACTGATTACTGAACTGGCAGCGAAGGCTGAGACTTCAAACGTTTGGGCAAATACCGGAATGATTGGGGCAACAATTCCAAATCCAAGGGCCACACAAAATGCAACTGCTGTTAGTACGGCAACTTCACTAGGAAGGTCTTTAAAGTATCGATCGAGTAATTTGCGCATTTTTAGTAGTAGGTCACAATTTCAAAACCATTTGCAACAATCTGAGCCAAGATCTGATCGCGGTGTTCGAAGCCACGAGTTTCAAGTTCAAGTTCAACATCAACTTCACTAATGGCCAATGCTGGATTCATGCGAGTATGTGAAGTTTGAATGATGTTGGTTCCAAGTTCTGCCACACAAGCCAAAAGTTTTGCAAGCGATCCTGGCTGGTCGCTCAATCTAACTTGCACCATCAAGAATCTGCCTGAGGTTGCTAGGCCAGTTCGTAATACCCGGCTAAGTAGTAGTGGATCAATGTTGCCACCTGATAGAGATGCAACAACTGGACCTTCGAAAGAATCTGGATCGTCGAGGATGGCTGCAACTGCAGCAATACCACCAGCCTCAACCTGTAGCTTGCTGCGTTCCAAAGTTAGTAGCAGTGCGCGTGCCAGTGAGGCTTCACTAACAGTTCTAATCTCATCAACATGCTGCTGAATGATTTTGAATGGAACATCGCCCGGTTTTCCAACCGCAATACCGTCAGCCATAGTTGACATTTTTGGCAGCATTTGTGGTGAGCCAGCAGCCAGTGATGGTGGGTAAGCGGCAGCCATTTCGGCTTGAACCCCGATCACTTTAATGTCTGGGCGCAAACTCTTGATTGCCAGTGCAGTTCCAGCTAGCAAACCGCCACCACCAGTACAGACGACAACGGTTTTCACGTCAGGGTTTTGCGCCAAGATCTCTAGGCCCATGGTGCCTTGCCCCGCAACAATGTGTTCGTGATCAAACGGGTGAATAAAGACTGCACCAGTTTCATCTGAGAATGCTCTGGCAGCCATTAGAGCTTCGTCAATTGTTTTGCCAGAAAAAATCACGTCAGCACCGTAGCCAAGTGTTGCTTGGTACTTTGGCAGAGTTGCACCTTCTGGCATGAAGATAGTTGCTTTGATTCCAAGAATTTGGGCGGCAAGTGCAACACCTTGGGCGTGATTACCCGCGCTTGCGGCAACCACACCTTTATTTCGTTGCTCCGCAGTTAATCGAGCAATTCGGTTGTAGGCGCCGCGAATTTTAAAGGACCCAGCTCGCTGAAGATTTTCACACTTGAATGTGACATCGACTCCGTACTTCTTTTCAATCCAGCCTGCGCTGATTGAGGGAGTCTTTTTGATTACGCCATCCAATAACTTGGCTGCGTCATTTATGTCTTCAAGAGTTACGGGCTGCACTGGTCAATATTGGCACGCCTTGGCCTAACAATCTAATTCCCTTGAATATTGCGTGACCTAATCCACACATTTAAAAGTGCAGACTGGTAACTGTGGGATTTTCGCTTAATTCCCACTGGTAAGTTAAGGGTATTGAGTAACACCCTTAAGGATTTAGGCGAACATGACACTGGCAATAAAAGCATCCGGATTGGCGAAAGCTTACGGAGATGTAGTTGCACTTAATGGAATCGATATCGAAGTTGAGCAAGGCACTGTCCTTGGACTTCTGGGACCTAACGGTTCAGGTAAAACCACCACGGTAAGAATTCTGGCGACCTTACTTCAAGCAGATAGTGGTTCAGCCAGCGTAGGTGGCTTTGATGTTGCAACTCAGCCAGACGAAGTCCGCAGCGTCATCGGACTAACCGGACAGTACGCAGCCGTTGATGAGTACCTCACCGGACGGGAAAATCTAGAACTTTTTGGACGCCTATTTCACTTAAGCAAGTTCGATGCAGCCAAGCGCGCAGCTGAACTTCTTGACCGCTTTGATTTGTCCGATGCGGCAGATCGCGGAATCAAAGGTTACTCGGGCGGTATGCGTCGACGCCTAGACTTAGCGGCATCCCTTATCGGTCGTCCAAATGTTTTGTTCCTAGATGAACCAACTACTGGTCTTGATCCACGCAGTCGTCAAGGTATGTGGGAAGTTATTGAAGATTTGATTTCAGAAGGCACGACAGTTTTACTAACAACTCAATACTTAGAAGAAGCAGATCAACTCGCGAATCGAATTGTTGTTTTGGATCACGGCAATGTAATTGCTAAGGGAACTTCTAACGAGCTTAAATCTCAAGTTGGTGGTGACCGCATCGAGATCGTTGTTGAATCAGTTGGAGATGTAGCGAATGCTGCAGCTTTGATTCAGGAATTTGGATCAGCTCCAGCGATTACTGAGGATTTAACAAAAACTATTCTGTTACCAGTTGCTGGTGGATCAACTGCGATCGTAAACATAGTTCGCAAGCTTGACGAGAAAAAAATCTCGATCGCCGACATTGCGCTACGCCGACCAACTCTTGATGACGTTTTCTTGAGCTTGACCGGTCATGCAACCGAAAACACTGAAGAAGTGTCCAAGCCTGCCAAGGGCCGACGTGGACGAAAGGCTAGGAGCTAATCATGAGTACTTTGACATCAGATTCAGTCAAGGAAGTTACC
>JBEION010000017.1:0-11635 GCA_040377565.1 Candidatus Nanopelagicales bacterium
AGCTGAGTAATTGATATCGATGCCAATGCCGATGTATGGAATTGTTGCTTCGTTTTGTTCCGTTTCCGGATCATCAAGGCGGGTTCCAGATGTGACAACCACTTCAAGCTTTGTGCCACCTCGCATAACTGAAAAATTCAGATCGGTGCCGATTGGTTTGGATCGCACTGCCTCAACAACTTGTTCAGGTGTTGTCATTTGAACACCGTCAACTGTCAGAATCTCATCGCCAGCACGGAGTTTGTCTTGCGCAGGCGTATCAAGTCCAACGCTGGTGACGATTACTTGCTCTTTGATCGGCTGGTCTAAGTAATCCATTGCGGCCGCGATTGCATAACTCTGTGAGGTGCTAAATGCCTCAACGTTTCTTGCAGTGTTTTCTTCCTCAGTTTCACCTTCTGGGTAAACCGATTCGCGCGGCACAACTCGTCGATCCGGATCTATCCAACCCCAAATTGCTTGGAACATGTCCAAGCCTTCTTGCGGTCCCCCATACTCGCTGACTGTTGTCATATCGAGTTCGCCTTCAGTTGGGTAAGTCTCGGTGCCTGAAATAGAAATCAGTTCGATCTCGTTAACTTCCCCGATGGTGTTGAATACGGGCCCAGGTGAGGTCATCACATATGGAACTGGAATGAACATTGCCGCGCCCAGCAAAATCAAGAGGGTCCACGTCAAAGTGGGCTTTAATCTTGAGCGCATCCAAATGCCATTTCTTTTCGGGAAAACAATAAGTTTCTAGGCTTACAGCGTACGTGAAGAATCTGGATGTTCGCCGTGGGCTAGAAGCAAAATGATTCAGGGTTAGTTGGACTGGGCATAACCTTGGAAGTAACTGGCCCTTTTGTTCTTCTGAGCAAAAAGATAAGTAGGAAAAATGAGTATGCCGTTTGGATTCGCCCCTGGTGGCGACGAGAACAACGAACTAGCTGACATGCTCGAAAACATGGGACGCATGCTCCGTAACGGTGGCGATCCTTCTGGTGGCTCAGTTAACTGGACTAGCGCCCACACCGCGTCTGATCAAGCCTTAAGCAAAGCTGGGGATCCAGCGATCAATGAGTCAGACAATGAGAAATTGCGCTCGGCTGCTGACTTGGCGGACTTGTGGCTAAACGATGCAACCACAATTCCAAGCGCGGGTCACACCATCAACGGCGTAACTCGCACTCAATGGCTAGCTTCTACTTTTGATTCCTGGAAGGTAGTTGTGCAACCTGTTGCCGATGCAATGGCAGGTGTGATGACTGGCATGCTGCCTTCAGGTAACGATGCAGGGACTATCAACATCCCAGAGGAATTGCTTTCTAGTCTTCCGGATGAGGTCGCAGCAAATCTTCGCGAAACTTTGGCTTCACCTGACTTCGCTGCGATCACTGGTCCACTTATGGCAATGGCAAAGTCGATGGGCGCAACTATGTTTGGCACGCAATTCGGTCAGGCACTCGGACAAATGACTACTGAAGTTTTGAGCAACTCTGATGTTGGTATTCCATTAAATGCCTCTGGCAAACCTGGCTTAGTTATTTCAAACGCAAATGAATTTATCAAGGGTTTATCAATCGATGAATCTGAAGCACGGCTCTACATAACACTTCGCGAACTCGCGCATCAAAGGTTGTTTACCGCTGCCCCTTGGATTCAGTCCCAGTTGATGGCTGCGATTTCGGACTATGCCAGAGGAGTCAAGATTGACACCAGTGCAATCGAACAAGCCATGACGCAAATTGATCCATCAAATCCAGACAGCATCAACAGCATGATGACGTCTTCGTTATTCGAGCCAACTCAAACTCCGGAGCAAGTAGCTGCGCTGACTCGAATTGAACTGCTCTTGGCACTCATTGAAGGTTGGGTCACTGTCGTGGTAACTCAGGCAGCAGGAACCCGTCTGCAATCCGCTGGGGCGCTTGAAGAAGTGTTTAGGCGACGTCGCGCTGCTGGTGGGCCAGCCGAAAAAGTGTTTGGTGGGTTAATCGGATTAGAAATGCGTCCGCGTCGTATGCGCGAAGCAGCTGCGCTGTGGCAGCGACTAGCCGAAACCCAAGGCATAGCCGCTCGAGATGCACTTTGGTCTCACCCTGACTTGCTTCCAAGAGATTCTGACATTGACGACATCGATGCGTTCCTGGCAACCGGAACTGAAGACTTAATGGCAGAACTTAACAAGGCAATTGAATCGGCCAAAGAGGATCCAGAAAGTAATTCGTAACTCACGTTGCTTAGTTAACTGAATTAATCAACTATTCAGGCTTGAAATACTGCTGTGCGTGCGAGTAGCCGTCTAAGTAAGCTTTGGCCTTTTCGTGCTGTGGAAACTTGTTCATTAATTCGTAAAATTCTGGACTGTGATCAGTTACCAGCAGATGAATCAACTCATGAACAATCACAGAATCGATGACATAGCTTGGCATTCGTTGCATTCGATGTGAGAGTCGAATCGAACCTTCATCTGGAGTGCAAGAACCCCATCGAGAATTTTGATTTGTAACCCAACGAATCTTCACTGGCACTTTGTGGGTATCAAAAAGATCTTGACCTAGATATTTCTTTGAAAGCATCCGGGCTCGTTGTTCCAGTGATTCCTGAGAACTAGTTCGTTCGTCTCGGTCATCTAGGCGATTAACTAACTCGGCTACGTAGGCGTCAATATCTCGCTTTGCCATTCTGGTTGGCACCGTGACAATAGTTTTATCGTTGTCTCGATAGGCAGTTGCATTTCGCTTTGCCCGCTTGCTGCGCTTAACTTCAACTTTTGTTAAGTCAGTTCGTTGGTAAACAAATTCCACGGACTCATTTGCATGTTCTGCATTAGCGGCATCTTCAGAATCGAAGAGCGATGGCTGATTTGGTCCGGTCACAGAACTCAGGCTAGCCCAGTCGCCTGTCAAAAATGATGAAGCTCTCGAGCCGCGTGCTCAATCATTCGCCTTCCCCTTGCGAATGTCGGCTCGTTATCTCGAGAGCTTCAACTCGTGAAACCTACGCGCAAGTAACGCACTAATGCAACGTAAATGAACAACTATTGAATTTTGCTGTGGACAAGGTTGGGGACTAACTGGGGATAGATGCCAAGTTATCTGGGGATTACTGGTGAACAACTTGGGGATAGATTGTTTGTGACCGTGTGAATATAGCGTTTAATCAGGGGTTATCTTGTCCACGGAATGTGGAAAGAAAAAAGTTTTATCCCCATGGGGGTTATGTCTGAGTCCACAGTTACCGAGCTCATTTGTGCAAACTAATTGGGCATTAAAAGTGACTTGGAAAGTAACACAAAAGGCTTTGTGGAATGTTGAATTTCTACACAAGATTCATTCTGCAAACTTCAGGAGTGAAAATAACCAACCCAAAATTAGGACCCGGCGTTCGGCTTTATGAACGCAGTCAAACTCAGATTCAAATTGGGATTAATCCAAACTCAGCATTAGTTGTTGACAAGAAAGTCGGTGAAACAATTGGACGACTACTTACCGGAGCAAATTCAAGCTCTGAAATCTGCAATCAATTAGTAGAAGCCGGGCATGACTTACAGTCAAGTGAGAATTTTCTAGATCAATTAATCGCGCTTGGATTAGTTGAACCTGGTCCCATCGCCGCTACCTACGATCTGCAAAATCCCGTGTCTGAAATTCAACGCTTAAATCTTGCGCGAGAAACTTCAGGAGATTTAGATCAAATAGCTAACCGAATTGGGTGTGAAATTTCGATTCGTGGGGCTGGTCGCCTTGGTATGACGGTATGCCTGCTCCTTGCAAGTGCAGGATTTCCCAACATCACAGTTCACGACTCAACTTTGGTAAGTGAATCTGATTTAACTCCTTGGGGCGCTTCCCGAATTGATGTTGGAATGCGTCGAGATGCGGTGGCTAAAAATTTAGTTGAGCGGATGATTAAGGGAGTTTCCGCACACAAGAACTTTTTGCGGTATCGGCCCAACCAGAAAATAGAAGTCCTACTCCCCGATCAACGGGCAGATTTCCCCTGGATTTCTGCAACCAGTGCAGATCAGTTTGTGGCAACCGATATCGCTCATCTATTTGCAACTACCAGCACTGGCGCAAGTCTGATTAGTTCGGTGATTGCGCCTGGGAAAACTCCTTGCCTTCGCTGCCTGCACCTACATCGATGTGATCAAGATGCTCAGTGGCCGCTCATAGATCTTCAAGTTTCCCAAAACCCAACTATCGACAGCGCTCCAATCTCGCTGGTTTTGAATACTGCGATGGAGGTGGTCAGGCTGATTTCATCCTGGATAGATAAGGCCGAATCTGTTGATTCTCACCTGATTAAGTTGGGGCTTGGCCAGAGTTCTGTTGAGACGTATCCCACGTTCTTTCACCCCTCCTGCGGATGCCGATGGGACTTGACTGCCTGACAATTGGGTGTGAGCGATTTATCCCAAAGCGGCATGTCCCGAAGTGCGCGGATTGCAGCATTGCCAATTCGCCATGCGGGACGACGCGCGCTTGGTCTAGGTAAGCGCTTAGGCGGAATGTCTGCCCAAGACGCCACTGCGCAAGCTCAGGCAAAGACTGCAGAACAAATCTTTAGTGTCCTTGGCGAACTCAAGGGTGGCGCCATGAAGCTAGGACAGGCGCTGAGCGTCTTTGAATCCGTACTTCCAGATGACGTAGCTGGCCCATACCGCGAATCACTTACCAAGCTGCAGGATTCTGCGCCTCCAATGGCGATCGAATCTGTGCACCAAGTTCTACAAGAGTCCCTCGGGGAAAACTGGCGAGAGCGCTTTACCTCATTCGATGATGAGCCAGCTGCGGCTGCCTCGATCGGACAGGTGCACCGCGCAGTTTGGCATGACGGTCGCGACGTAGCGGTAAAGATTCAATATCCCGGAGCATCGGGCGCGCTCTTGGCAGACCTGCAACAACTTTCTCGTTTCGGCAGATTGTTTGCCGGCTTCTTCCCGGGTATTGATGTTCGGGCAATTTTGCGCGAACTTACAGACTGTGTAGCCGAAGAACTTGATTACTTGAACGAATCCAAAGTTCAACGAAAGTTTGCAGTTGGATTCGATGGTCACCCGGATTACTTCATCCCGCACGTATTGGCTGCCGCCGAGAACGTGATTGTTACTGAATGGGTTGAAGGCAAATCCCTTGCTCGCCTAATTGAATCTGGCACACAAGAAGAACGTGATCACTTTGGAAAGATGTATCTGCGGTTCTTGCTTTCCGGACCAAGCCAGGTTGGGCTTTTGCACGCTGACCCACATCCTGGAAACTTCAAAGTAATGCCAGATGGCCGACTTGCAATTCTTGACTTTGGCGCAACTGCAGACCTGCCTGATGGTCTGCCACCAGCAATGGGAACTTTGTTAAAGATTGCTCTCGTTGGAGACTCCGAATCAGTAGTAGCTGGATTGCGCGAAGAAGGATTCATTCGTTCAGGTATTGAGTTAGATCCTCAGTCGTTACTTGATTACCTTGGGCCATTTACTGAGCCAGCTCAAGTTCCAGTGTTCAAGCACAATCGGGAATGGATTCGCGAACAGTTTGAACGAACCAGCGATCCACGAAATGCAGACTGGTCAATTGGCATGAAGATTAATCTGCCACCAAACTACGTAATGATTCATCGGGTTTGGTTAGGTAGCATCGGGGTTCTGTGCCAACTCGAATCAGAGTTCTCGGTTCGAGATGAATTCGCGCAATGGGTCCCAGGCTTTGCCGAGGAAGTAAAAAGCTAGAACTTTAAGTCGCGCAACAGTGTTGACTGTTCGCGATATCCCTTGCCATCGGTATGGCGAGACTTTGCCCAAGAAATACTCAAATGAGTTTTTGCTCTTGTCATTGCCACGTAAAGCAATCGGCGTTCCTCATTAAACTCAGTGGCCGTTGTGGCGTGAGAAATCGGAAGTAAGCCTTCGCTTACGCCGGCTATGAATACGGCTTCCCACTCCAAACCCTTAGCGGCATGAATTGATGCCAGAGTTACGGCGTTTGCACTTGGCGCAAACTCCATTTCACTTCGCAAATCCAAGGACTTAACGAAGTCTGGAAGCTGCGCGGTTGAATCTTTAGCTTGAAGTTCGTCGGCTAGGTCCACGATTGTGTTTAGGGATTCCCAGGTTTCCCGAGCTGCTCGCCCACTGTCTGGAGCCTGAGCACGCCAACCAACAGAACTCAATATGTCTCGGACTGTTTCGGTCATGGCCTTAGTTCCAGTTACATGTAAGCCAGCACGCAGATTTAACAAAGCATTCTTAACTTCAGCACGTTCAAAGAATCTCTCAGCGCCTCGTAACGAGATTGGCACTCCTAATGCGCTTAACTCTGCTTCGAAGATTTCAGACTGACTATTGATTCGATACAGCACAGCAATGTCTCTTGGCGCAATGCCTTTAGCAATAAGTTCCAAGATCTGCTGTCCGATTAATCTGGCTTCTTCTTCATCATTTGCATACGAAGTTAGGCTCACATTTGGACCCTTGCCACGCTGGGAAACTAATCGCACTGGACTAGTTGCATCCTTAGCAAGGACTTGATTCGCGACGGCAACAATTGGTTCGGTGCTTCGGTAGGAATGGCTTAATTGAAAATCTTGGGTACGGGCAAAGTGGGACTTGAAATCAATTAAGTACTTAGAAGTTGCACCCGAGAATGAGTAGATAGTTTGAGCCGGATCGCCAACAACGCAGACGTCATCTCGGTCTCCGAGCCAAAGACTTAGTAGCTCAAATTGGACGGGGCTAACGTCCTGGAACTCATCGACTGTGAAATGTCGATATTGCTTGCGTACCGCATTCGCCATCTCGGGATAGTTTTCCATCATCGCAGTCGTCAATAGCAGTACGTCTTCGAAATCCATGGCATGCGCTTCATCGAGACGGGTTAAGTAAGCCTCAAAAACTTTGGAAACCTTTTCAATGGTTAAGTCACCACTTAGGTCGCGTCTAACTTGAACCGCTTTTTCGCGATAAGCATCTGGCGAAAGAATGTTTACTTTTGCCCATTCAATTTCAGCCGCTAGATCTCGAATTGAATCTTTATCATTGGCAACTCGGCAAAGTGTTGCTGCATCTGCAACGAAGCGAAATTTGCTGGGCATTAAATCTGGCAGGCTGGAATTGAAGAATTGCGGATAAAAGAATCTAAGTTGTCTTAACGCCGCGCTATGAAAAGTTCGAACTTGAACTCCAGAGACTCCAAGTTGTCCTAGCCGATTTCTCAGTTCGCCAGCAGCTCTAGTTGTAAATGTGACGGCTAAAGTTTGGCTTGGATCATGGACACCACTTTCCACTGCATGCGCAATGCGATGGGTGATGGTTCGAGTTTTGCCTGTGCCGGCGCCAGCGAAAATCGCTACTGGTCCAGAGACGCATTCCGCAGCAGCACGTTGCTGGTCGTCAAGGGCGTCAAGAATGTCGGGCACTGCCCTATTGTGCCAAGCCCCTACGACAGTCCCTTAAGGGACGTCATAGGTATCTGCAGGTTTATAGACCTAGCAGGGTTTTAACTTCACCAATGCTGGGATTTGTCCGCGTTGAGCCATCTGGGAAAACCAAAGTAGGAACTACGGCATTGCCACCATTGACTCCCATTACGAAGTCCGCAGCCGTCGGATCCTGCTCGATATCGATCTCGTTGTATTCGATACCTTCGCGGCCCATTTGAGCTTTCAAGCGCTGACAGTAGCCACACCATGGTGTGCTGTACATAGTAACTTTTTCACTCATGACTTCTCCGTACTCTGTTTAACTCATTAACTTCGACACCACTTGATTGGTATGTCTTTACCGTACCAAGACTGAATAAGTCTAAATGCGATAGACACTGGACTTGGCAGTTTGAGAGTTTGGGCTTCACAGGCAGCAGACAATTCGTCCCGAGAGAACCATTGCACTTCGGTCATTTCTTCGTCATGCATTTCCACTTCAGTGCTGGTTGCAACTGCGCGGTACGCAAGCATCAACGAAGCCGGGAATGGCCACGGTTGTGAGCCCATGTACTTAAGAGATTGCAGATCTACATGAATTCCAGATTCTTCGTAGACCTCGCGAATTACCGCGGCTTCACACGACTCACCAGCTTCAACAAATCCAGCCAAAGTTGAAAGCCAACCTTCTGGCCATTCGCGGCGACGTCCAAGCAAGATTCGTCCAGCTAAATCTTCAACAGCAACAATCATCGCTGGTTCGGTTCGAGGATAGTGCTCAGAATCATGCACATTACATTTGCGAGACCAGCCAGCCATTGCAACTTCAGTCTTGGCTCCACACTTTGGACAGAACTGGTGTCCTTCGTGCCAAGCAGCTAGTGCGATTGCTGCGGTAGCAAGACCAACATCTTTGGCGGAAAGTGCTGCGCCAACATCACGCAAGCTTGCCCAGGTGACATCTGTTAAGCCAACTTCATCTTCCATGATTGCGATGTAGGTGTGATCATCATCAGCACCCAAGAAAACGGCAACCTGTTCTGCATCAGAGTGGGACATCTTTAGTGACCACGGTTTAACCCAAACAATAGAAAGTTCATCGGTAACTGGAATGTTTCGATCGTGAAGCACTAAAACTCGAGTGTTTTCGGATGCCCAAGCTTGGTCAAACCATTGTGGATTAGCCCGCAATTCCGCCAAGCGATCAACAGTGAATCGCGCTAACGGTAAATCGTTCATTAAGGAGTCCACAAATAGCGATCTTACGCGCTTGCGCATAGTCTGCAGATATGAGAGTTGTTACGTGGAATTTGCTACATGGAATCGCCTTGGTAGATCCACTGGAGGCCCCTAGCCTGGCGCAGGTTGCAAGTTCAATAACTGCCGATCTGATCGGTTTGCAAGAGGTAGATAGACATCAAGAGCGAAGTAACAATGAACACCAAACAAAGATTGTTTCCGATGCCATGGGACTTCCCTATTGGGTTTTTGCTCCAGCAATTACTGGCACACCTGGCGAATCCTGGGAAGGTGCAACTGACTCTCATATTCACTCGCATGAACATTCCGAGTCTGGTCAGGAACAACCGCATTACGGCGTTGGCTTAGCCTCGCGTTATCCAATTTCAAACATTGAAGTCCTGCGATTTAAAGCTGCACCGATTTCGCTACCGCTTCTAGTGCCAAGTAATCCACGGCCTCGAATGATTAAGGTTGCCGACGAGCCACGGGTAGCGATAATTGCTGATGTTGAAACTCCACTTGGCATTTTGACAGTTGCAACGACTCACTTGAGTTTTGTTCCTGGCTTTAACGTTAAACAACTTCGCCAACTTACAAAGCAGCTAAGCGAACGAAAGAATCCGGTCCTGATATTTGGGGACTTTAACTTGCCAGGAAAACTTGCCAAGTTTGTCTCGCGTTGGGACAGTCTTGCCGAGTTACCGACTTATCCAACTTTCAAGCCAAGAATTCAGTTCGATCACATCATCGCTCGAGGATTGAGTGAAGTATCAATTAAGCAAGCTCAGGAATCAGCTGAAGTATTGCAGTTACCAATTAGCGATCACTGCGCACTTGTAGTCGAAGTTACGAAATAAGTTCCGCTAACTCTTCAAGTGACAATAAGTTTGTCGGCGAAGTTACTTCTTGATCTGCCACGTAGTAAAAGACTGCTTGAATCTGATCTGGATTAACACCCAGTGTTAGGGCTGCTGCTTGTCGGTAGATGGATAACTGCAAATCATTAGCTGATCCAGGTTTTCCAGTTTTCCAATCAACCACGAGCCAACGATCTTTTGCCGAAGGATCGTCCAATGTGCCTGTGAACAAAGCGTCCATTCGACCACGTAGCGTTCGCCCTCCCAGTACTAACGCAAATGGGAGTTCAAGTGAAGCTGGGTTTCGATCCACGAATGGGCCCGATTCAAATGCTGACTTAAGCGCTTGAAGTTGTTCGTCTGAATAGATTTCGTCATCCATCGCGCCGGCGAGCATCTCAGTATCAATCAAAGTCCGACGACCATAAAAAGTTTCCACCCAGGAATGGAAGGTAGTTCCTCGATCTGCCGCACTTGATGGTTGACGTGGCATTGGTCGCACTAGTGATTTCAAGAAAACTTCTTCATTGGTATTCAAAGCTATTAACTGGCTAGCCGATAGCGAGGCAGGAAGTCGAACCAATCTCTCTACAGATTCATATTGGCTAGCTTGCAAAACCAAAGCGTCGATATCTTGTTGCCATGACTCAACCAAAGCAATCTCTTGATCGCTCAGTCCTGATTGATCATGTAACTCAAGCGCAGCAGACTTAACAAGTTGCGCTTCGTGCTGGATTGCCTGTCGCTGAGTGGAATCAACCTGAACTGGCCAAGTTAAATACTGCACATCAGCTAGTAACGGATTAGTGGCATCTGGGTCTGGAGTTTCGGTCCAAACATCTGGCTGAGTAGCACCTTCGTGTAAGTCGATCAAGAAGGCACTTGGTCCGCGCAGCTTTGATTGCGTTGGACCCCACCAAGATCCGCTGGCAATAACTTTTTGTTCAGCGCGGGTAATCGCAACGTAGGCCAACCGACGTTCGTCAATTGTGGCGAGCTCTCCAGCAGCAGTTGTGAATGCCTTGAAGTCCACACCACGAGGTCCAACCGGACCTGGGAATTCTGGCAACAACGGATTAATTGGCGCGCCAAGGGCGTCCGATGGAATGCGAAAAGCATTCTTTGGCCAATGCCGATCTTTAGGTGTGGATGGGAAAACACCAACCGTGAGATCTGGAACTACCACGATTGGAAACTCCAAGCCCTTGGATTTGTGAATCGACATCACAATTACTGCATTGTCACTAAGTGTGACATCGGCTTCGACAAGTGAATTGAATCTTTGTCCAGTGCGCAAATATTCCAAGAACGCACCGACGCTCGAGTCACCTTCAAGGTTTCTAAAGTTTCCAGCTAAATCAATCAAGGCCGCTAGTCGATCAAAGTACGTGGAACCTTCTGGGGAATTGACCACCATGGCTTCAATGCCAATTCCAGTGACCCGAATGATTCGTGAAATCAAATCAATGGCTGATTCATTAGAGAACTTACGTAGCATGCGAAGTTGCGATGCCAATTCAACTAGCCGAACTCTAGCCTCAGGCGAATAAGGTAAAGACTCATCTTCACCAACTAGTTCTAAGGCATCCAGCAAGCTAACCCGTTGGGACTTATCAACTGCTGAAACTATGTGATCTAGTTGAACGTCAATTGGCATTTCGGGTGTGACATCGACGCGAACTAATTCCGATGCATGTCGGCCAAGAATTGCCAGATCACGAGATCCAATTTGCCAGCGCGGGCTAAGCAAGATTCTGGCAAGCGCAGTATTTGCAGTTGGATCGTAGATAGCTTCTAGGTAGCTAACGACTTCGCGAACTTCCGGCAGATTTACTAGCGCGCCTGGATCAACAACCTGGACTGGTATTCCCTTGGCCTCAAGTGCGTTGACGTAATACTGGGCATTCTTCTTCTCGCGCAAAAGAACTGCTACTTCATTCCAACTTTTAACTGGCTTGATTTTTGCAATCTGCTCAGCTACCCACTCAACTTCATCGGTAAAAGTTGGAAGTAAAGCGGTATGAATTTCGCCAGCTGGCTTTGCATCATCAGCAGTCACTAGTTCGACGATCTCAGGATGAATTTCTCGCAACTTGTTGCTCAAGGAGTTTGCTGCAGTCAAGATGTTTTCTCCAGAG
>JBEION010000181.1:0-2792 GCA_040377565.1 Candidatus Nanopelagicales bacterium
CCTAGATCCAAATAAACTGCGCCAAGAATTGCTTCGAAGGTGTCAGCCAGGATCGAAGACTTGTCACGACCACCAGTTGTTTCTTCGCCACGACCAAGGCGAATGAATTCACCTAAGCCAAGGCGGCGAGCTTGTACGGCTAATGCGCGAGCGCTGACTACAGCAGAGCGAAGTTTTGCAAGGTTGCCTTCCGGCAAATCTGGGTAACGGTGATATAGCTCATCGGTTACTACGACGCCCAAAACGGAATCGCCTAAAAACTCAAGTCGCTCGTTTGTTGGTAGTCCGCCTGACTCGTAGGCGAATGACCGGTGCGTGAGCGCTAACTCGAGTAACTGGGCATCGAAAACTAAACCCAGTCGGTCAAATAGCTGTTCTTGCGGTGTGGACTTGGCCACGGCAATTAGACGCTAAGGACCTGGCGCTTGTCGTATGTGCCACAAGTTGGGCAGGCAGTGTGCTGCAACTTTGGAGCACGGCAACGATCGCAGGTTGCAAGGTTTGCAGCTGTTGCCTTCCATGCGGAACGACGATGACGGGTGTTGCTGCGTGAAGTCTTACGCTTCGGAACGGCCACGGTCTGCCATCCTTTCAGGTTTTCGATTCGAACTCTTTAGTTCAAATCGTCTTACTTATTCGTCAGTTAAATCCTTGAGATTCGCAAGAGTTGCCCATCGCGGATCAATTTCTTCGTGTGCGTGATCTGGAACATCGTTGAGGTTTTCACCGCAAGTGATGCACAGTCCTGCACATTCAGGTTGGCACAGTGGTGCTAGCGGCATAGCCAGCAATACTGCATCGCGAATAACCGGCTCTAGATCAAGAAGATCATCATCTAGCTTCGGTTGTTCATCGTCATCGTTGCCATTTTCAATTTGGCGGCCTCGTGAATCAGTCGCGGGATATTCAAAAAGTTCTTGGAGATCGACTTCCGTATCGAAAGACAACGGCTCCAAACATCTTGAACATTCACCCGCAACCGTTAGCAAAGCACTTCCGGTGACGAGAACCCCATCAATTACTGATTCGAGTCGAAGATCAAACTCAATTTCAGATCCTGGTGGGACTGCAATCAATCCGACGCCGAGATCAGCCGGTGCCGCCACCGAGAAATCTAGTTTCTTCATCGATCCAGCACGGCGACCAAGATCTCGAGTATCGAGAACTAGCGGCGAGCTTGGATCGAGGGTAGACACAGTATTCCTCGCTGGAAGTAAGGCTCATTCGGCCTCGTGAAAGACCAATGGCTAGATTAGCGCGTTTTTAGTGGCTCTCCCAAATCGAGTCTGGGAGAAACTAGCGCAAAATCAGGATTTTGCGTTCAGTTGGGCCTTCAGAGCCTCATGGACATTGTCTGGAACTAGGCCAGCCACATCCCCACCAAATTTGGCGATTTCCTTAACAATGCTGGAGGAAAGGAAGCTGTACTCCGGATTCGTTGCCACAAACAAGGTGTCCACGCCAAGGCGGGAGTTCATTTGAGCCATCTGAAGTTCGTAATCGAAGTCCGATACGGCTCGAAGTCCCTTGAAAATTGCGCTGATTCCATTGGCTTTGCAGTAATCGACTAGCAAGCCTTTAAAGGTATCAACAACGATATTTGGGTAAGGCTTAACGCATTCGGTGATCATTTCAATGCGCTGTTCCATGGTGAACAATCCAGCTTTAGTGCTGTTTTGCAGGACCGCAACGGTCACGTGGTCATACTGTTCGGCGGCGCGGGCAAAGACGTCAAGGTGGCCAAAAGTTACAGGATCAAAAGAACCTGGACAAACGGCTTTTCTAGTTCCGCTCTTTGCCATCTAACTCACCCTCTCAAAACCGACAGTTGTCGAATTGCTATTGATCACTGTTCAGATACTGACCGTACCAAATAGTCGTGTCTCCATAAACCTTCTTGCGAAGTTCTTCAACAGATTCTGGCCAAATCACCTGGGATCGTGACCCGCGTTCCACCACAATCACGGCGTATTCGTTTAGCCAGTCATTCTTTGCCAGGTGACCAATCAAGGTGTTGACCTGTTCGTCTTCGAAAGAATAAGGCGGATCAATAAACACCACATCAAAACTTCCACGCCCAGATTTTTGCGCCACATCAATGAAGGCATCAGCGATTACGACCCGAGCATTCTTGATGCCAAAGTTTGCGACGTTGGAATGCAAGGTATCTGCAGCGCGCAAATCTTTTTCAATCAGCACCGCTTCAGCTGCGCCGCGCGAGATTGATTCAATTCCAAATGCACCCGAGCCTGAGAACAAATCCAAAACTCTTAAGTCATCAAGTCCACTCACTGCATGTTCAACCGAAGAAAAGATCGCTTCCCGAACTCGACTTGAAGTTGGTCTGGTTTCAGCATCAGGAACTTTTATTGAGCGACCGCGGAAATCACCGCCAATTATTCGCGTCATGATTTCTTCACAAACTCAGCGCGCGCTTGATCAATTAGCGATTGCACAGCTCTGGCTAGTGCTGGATTGGAATCCAACTCAGGATCTTTGTTCACGATATCCACAGCAGCAATTCTGGCTTGTTCCAAAATCTCTTCATCACGCAGGATGCTAACTAGTTTCAAACTCGAGCGCATGCCTGATTGATTGCGACCTAGAACATCACCTTCACGTCGTTGCTCCAGATCAAGGGCTGCCAATTCAAAGCCGTCATTCGTTGAGGCCACTGCAGCTAAGCGTTCCCGAGCTGGACTAAATGCCGGCGCTTCTGTAACCAACAAGCAAAGCCCAGGTGCACTGCCACGACCTACGCGGCCGCGGAGTTGGTGTAACTGGCTAATGCC
>JBEION010000208.1:0-2504 GCA_040377565.1 Candidatus Nanopelagicales bacterium
ATGTGGAATTGTAAAGGTGAACGATTGCTTGTGGCGCGCCTTCGATCGCTTCAAAAGTACGTTCAATCAAGTGCTCACGGGCTTGCGTCAAAACCTGAATGACTACATCATCTGGAATCAGATTCTCGTCGATAAGCATTCGAACGAAATCAAAATCTGTTTGGCTGGCTGATGGAAAACCAACTTCAATTTCTTTGTAACCCATTTGCACAAGAAGTTCGAACATACGCTTCTTGCGATCTGGTGTCATCGGGTCGATCAAAGCTTGGTTGCCGTCGCGAAGATCGACTGCGCACCAGCGTGGGGCTTGGGTTATTACCTTTGTTGGCCAGGTGCGATCTGGAAGATCAATCTGGGCAAATGGTGTGTAGCGCTCAAATGGCATACCTGATGGTTTTTGCGAATTACGTTGTTCGTAGCTAGTCATTGGAAATCTCCGAAAATCTGTGAATGTTTGCGAAAAGGGCGTCCGGCAAGCAGAAAGCTCCGCAACGAGTGGGCCGGGTTAGGCCTCGTTGCGGCAGTCAAGGAGCAGGTTCGTAAACATTGCTTTCACTTTAGCACTGCGCGCCGATACTGGAAAAACCACAGATTTACGCTCAATGCGTTCGCTCCGTGAGATTTCGCTTTTTCCATTAATAAGGAACCCCGATACCCTTTATTGCATGGCTAGCAACATTAAATTGGCAGTAATTCCCGGCGATGGCATTGGCGTGGAGGTAGTAGCTGAAGGACTTAAAGTCTTATCGGCAATCGCTCCTAGCGTTGACTTGACCTTTAGCACCACCGATTACGACCTTGGTGCGCGCCGATACAACGCAACTGGCGAAACTTTGCCAGACAGCGTAGTTACTGAACTTAAAGAACACGATGCGATTTTGCTTGGCGCCATCGGCGATCCATCGGTTAAGCCAGGAATTCTGGAGCGCGGTGTTCTTTTGCCACTTCGTTTCCAGCTAGACCACCATTTGAATTTGCGTCCAGTGAAACTTTATCCAGGTGTCACCTCTCCACTTGTTGGAAAAGGTTCCAAAGAAATTGACTTCGTAGTTTGTCGCGAAGGAACCGAAGGTCCTTATGTTGGCGCTGGCGGTTTCCTACGTAAAGGCACAGAGCACGAAGTTGCAACTGAAATCAGCATGAACACTCGCTTTGGTGCCGAGCGAATTATTCGCGATGCATTCGAGCGCGCAGGTCGCCGTCGTGGCAAGGTCACACTTGTTCACAAAACTAACGTGATTGTTTATGCCGGTGATTTATGGCAGCGAGCATTTAACGATGTTGCAGCAGAGTATCCAAATATCGAAACCGATTACTGCCACGTGGATGCAGCAAGCATGTACTTCTTAACATCACCAGAACGATTCGATGTAATTGTTACTGACAACTTGTTCGGCGACATTCTTACTGACATTGGCGCAGCTATTGCCGGTGGTATCGGATTAGCAGCCAGTGGAAACATTGACCCAAGCCGAACCAATCCAAGTATGTTTGAGCCAGTTCATGGCAGCGCACCTGACATTGCTGGTCAAGGTAAAGCCGATCCAACTGCAACTGTTTTGAGTATTGCAATGTTGTTAGATCATTTGGGATATGCAGATGCAGCAAAGAAGATCGATGATGTTGTGGCTGCGGATCTGGCATCACGAACTGGTACACGCTCAACCAGCCAAATCGGTGACGCACTTGCAGCGGCAGTCGCAGGTTAAGGATTCACAATGACAACTTTCGTTCACAATGATTTAGATGTTTCGGCTGCAAATGTAGTTGCCTCAGGGCAGCCGCTTTATCCAGCAGTTGAGCGAACCAGCGCGGTTGCTGCAATTGCAAACCATGCAAACCCATCTCCAGCTAGCGCCGAACAGCGCGCAGCAATTTTTGCTGACCCTGGTTTTGGTAAGTACTTCACTGACAATGTGGTGCGCGCAGTTTGGACAAAAGCTGATGGCTGGCATCAAGCCGAAATAGTTTCTGGTTCAGCCAGCGCTGGTGGTCTAGGTATCAACGCATTGCATTACGGACAATCAATCTTCGAAGGTCTTAAGGCTTATCGCCAAGCAGATGGTGGCATTTACACATTCCGCCCAGAAGCAAATGCACTTCGCTTTCAGCGCTCAGCACATCGTCTCGCTTTGCCACCAGTTCCTACAGATTTGTTTATTGGTTCGATTGAAGCATTAGTTCGCCAGGATCAAGCTTGGGTTCCTACGGATCCAGATCAGTCCTTGTACTTACGCCCACTTGAATTTGGCTCGGAAGATGCTTTGGGCGTTCGTCCATCAACGCACGTCACATATGTATTGATGGCCTCGCCGGTTGGTGCTTACTTCCCGCAAGGTGTTAAGCCAGTATCAGTTTGGTTAAGCGATGAATATGTTCGCGCTGCACCTGGTGGAACTGGAGAGGCTAAGTGCGCAGGAAACTACGCATCAAGTTTGATTGCCCAGGCTGAAGCTTCAGACAATGGTTGCGATCAAGTTGTTTGGATAGACGCCATCGAGCGC
>JBEION010000173.1:0-2869 GCA_040377565.1 Candidatus Nanopelagicales bacterium
CACGAAACATAATCAAGTCCAACTTCATGGAAGAACTTGATTGATTCAGGATCTCCACCGTGTTCACCGCAAACACCTAGCTTGATGTCTGGTCGCGTTGCACGACCCTTCTCAACTGCAATTTTGATTAGAGCACCAACGCCATCGACATCTAGTGATTCAAATGGCGAAACCGTGAAGATGCCACGATCCAAGTAAGTTGCAAAGAAGGATGCTTCAACGTCATCGCGACTAAAGCCCCAGGTTGTTTGAGTTAAGTCATTGGTACCGAATGAGAAGAATTCTGCAGCCTCGGCAATACGTTGCGCAGTCAGAGCAGCTCTAGGTAATTCGATCATGGTGCCAATTGAGAATGGCAACTTAATGTTCTCGTCACTTGCAATCTGGGCCAGAAGCACATCCATTTCATCTCTGATCAAGTGAAGTTCCATTACTGATCCAACCAGTGGAATCATGATTTCCACTTTTGGATTTCCACCAGCACGCATGCGCGTTATTGCGGCTTGTGCGATCGCTCGAACCTGCATTGGGAATAGGCCAGGTACAACAAGTCCGAGACGTACTCCTCGCAAACCAAGCATTGGATTGGATTCATGTAAGCGGTCTACCGCACTAAGCAAAAGTTCCTGACGAGACACATCCTCATTGCGCTCTTTGCCAAGCGCTACTTCAACCATCAAGTCAGTGCGGTCTGGCAAGAACTCATGCAGCGGGGGATCAAGTAGGCGAACGGTTACGGGAAGTGAATCCATCTCTTCAAAGATTTCTTCAAAGTCTTTTTGCTGCATAGGCAGAAGTGCCTCGAGCGCAGCATTGCGTTCATCTGAGTTGTCGGCCAAGATAACGCGCTCAATCAGCACTCGGCGATCGCCTAGGAACATGTGTTCAGTACGACACAATCCAATTCCTTCAGCCCCTAAGTTTCTGGCCCATTTTGAATCTTCTGCCGTGTCAGCATTGGTTCGCACTCTAAGGCGACGAACTGAATCTGCATGCTTCAAAATTCGATCCACTGCAGTTACTAATGCTGCGATTTCTTCGTTCTCAGTTGCGATCGCGGAAGCTAAGCCGTTTTCTAAGTAGTTCGAAACTGGCGATGGCACAACTGCCAATTCACCCAAGTAAACATGTCCCGTTGAGCCATCAATTGAAATCATGTCGCCTTCTTTGATGACAAGATCTCCAATGGTTGCGGTGCGATCGGCATGTGAAACGTCCACGGCGTCTGCGCCACATACGCAGGTCTTGCCCATGCCACGAGCCACAACTGCAGCATGGGAGGTCTTTCCACCACGAGCAGTCAAGATGCCAGTTGCAGCGATCATGCCTTCAAGATCATCGGGATTAGTTTCGCGTCGAACTAGAACTACGCGTTCACCATTTTCTGCCCACTTAACTGCAGTTGCCGAATCAAATACGGCTTTACCAACAGCTGCGCCGGGAGAAGCTGCCATGCCTGATGCCACGATTTTGCTCGCTGATGTTGAATCGAACTGCGGGAACATAAGTTGGGCAAGTTGGGCACCATTGACGCGAATCAATGCCTCATCCATTGTGATCAGACTTTCATCAACCAATTGAGTCGCGATTCGAAACGCAGCAGCAGCAGTGCGCTTTCCAACGCGGGTTTGCAGCATCCAAAGCTTGCCTTTTTCGACCGTAAATTCAATGTCACATAAATCTCGGTAATGCGTTTCAAGCTTTCGCATGATCTTCATAAGTTCATTAAATGAAGTTGGATCAGTGCGATTTAATTCGTCAAGGCTGAAGGTATTGCGAATGCCAGCCACAACATCTTCACCTTGGGCATTTGGCAAGTAGTCACCATATGCACCTGGCTTACCTGAAGCTGGGTCGCGAGTGAAGGCAACACCGGTTCCGGAAGTTTCACCTAAGTTTCCAAAAACCATTGAGCAAATGTTTACGGCAGTTCCTAAATCATCTGCAATCCGCTCGCGTCGACGATACAAACGAGCGCGCGAGGTATTCCAGGAATCGAAAACTGCGCGGGTAGCAAGGTCAAGTTGTTCGCGGGGATCTTGCGGAAAATCGCGACCACTGTGCTTTTGGATTATTGCTTTGAAAGTTTCTACTACTTCTTTAAGTTGGTCAGCAGTTAGGTCAACTTCGGTAGCAACCCCAGCCTTTTCATTTGCTGCCTGTAAGGCATCTGCAAAGATTTCACCTTCAATGTCCAAAACGGTTTTGCCAAACATTTGAATTAGGCGACGGTAGGAATCCCAAGCAAATCTTTCGTTATTACTTACTTTGATAAGTCCATTAACGGAGTAGTCGTTTAGTCCAACGTTAAGTACGGTCTCCATCATGCCTGGCATAGAAAACTTTGCGCCAGATCGAACGCTAACTAACAATGGGTCGTCTACGTCACCGAGGCGTTTGCCAAGCGCATCTTCAAGACGACGAAGTGCCATAGTTACTTCCACGCGCAAGGCAGCTGGTTCAACGCCGGCAACTAAGTATTCGCGACAGGCTGCGGTAGAGATAGTGAAGCCCGGAGGCACTGGTAGGCCAAGCTTGGTCATTTCGGCAAGGTTGGCACCTTTGCCGCCGAGTAGGTCCTTTTGGTCTTTGTCGCCTTCGGAAAAATCGTAAACGTACTTAGTCATTGCAAGTGCCTTCCGACCAACGATTTCCAGCCCAAGAACTGGGAATCTCCTGATTCAAAGGTATTGCCCACATTGCATCAGCGTCCGATGGGGATGCCCGATTTGGGCTGAAATGGCATCTCAATATGTGGACAGCCGTCTCACCGGATGTGACGGAAGTGACTTACTCGCGTTATGGTTGGGGAACTATCAACACCTTCATCGGTGGTGGTGATGCAATCGAGGAGCTACAAGCGAATCGG
>JBEION010000099.1:0-4174 GCA_040377565.1 Candidatus Nanopelagicales bacterium
CGGAACAGAACCATCTGGTGCCTTCCAAGCTACGACTACCGAAAGCAAAACATTTGGTGCACCTGGGATGGTGTTTACTGCATGAGTCTTATCCCCTTGCAGGTAGGCGGTAATGATCGTTCCATCTGGGAGTGAGTCGGCCGCATAATCCACATTTACTGAGGTGCCAGATCGGCGTGCAGAGATTCCGCCATCATTTCCATTCGTCGCCGTAATTGTTCCAAAAGCAACGGGATTACTTAGGCCAACCAAGGATGCCTGGGTCCATTGGGCACGCAACAAAGTATCTTGCGTTGGACTGTAGCCAGCGCCACCCTTACCGATTAAAGTCCCACCAACAGCCGCCGTAAACCAGCCATTAAACACATAGCCCTGTCGAGTGGGGGTCGGCAATGAAATTGGTGTGCCACCAACAGCGAAGGTGTCCCCCAAAACTAGCGAGCCACCTTCAGAATTGTAAGTAACGGCAAGATCACTAACTGCCCACTGCGCATAAAGATTTTTACTAGAGGTAAATGGATACGCTCCCCCATTGGTGTACCAAGTACCACTACCGTTTTGAAGAGTATTCCAACCCACAAAACGATATCCAGATTTTGTGAACGCATTTGTCGTCAGAGTTTGCGCAGATCTGGCTGACTGTGGCGACATGGATCCGCCGTCATTTCCATTTCCATTGAATGTGGCTATGTAACTGGCCGGGCCTAAGAATGGATACTCACTGCTAGTTGTGACGGTATTTACGGTTGTAACGGTGCTGTTTCCCGAAAGATCAAGGTAGTTGTCTGCATCTCCAGTCGTCCCAATTAGTAATGTCGAATTCTCGTCTACTGAACTGAAGTCCGTTGGAAAAGCCAGATTGGAATCAATGCTGTATCGCGCAATGTTAGAGATGTGGACGTTAGAGAACTTTGCAGTTAAGCCCTGACCTGGTTCGTTAGAGCCAATTACCCATTTAGTAATTGGGGCCATTGAAGTTAGTCGGTCTCTCTTGTTATTAACTGCATTGGTGCTCGTATTACCTGTGCAAACCCAGACGCCACCAAATTTCCAAGATGCTGCACTCGTTGGATTCGCGTCCGTGTATTGCACCGTGCCACAAGCTTTTGTTGCGTTTTGTTGAAATACGAATCTCAGCCAGATGTTCGTGGTTGTGTACGACCCCATAAGGCCGGTGTAGTTAGTTTCATTCGGAAGATAGCTTTTCATGGCCCAGTAATTCATTGGACCGTTGTAAATTTCGATTTCTTTAGTCGTACCGCCTACACCGGAATACCCACGCAACACATATTTTTGATTACCTGTGACATCCAGCTTCACATAACCTTCAATTGTCCAGTTCCCATTAGGAACGACTTGGTTAACTCCGCCAGTTGCCTCAAGATAGGAACCTGATGCCAGTTGAATACTTCCTGGATCACCTGCTGCTGCGTTAGCTGGATTGGGAATCACGAGGCCAGAAAGTGAAATTGCAACTGCAATTACTATTGCCACCCAGGATCGGGCGTTCTTTAATCTGGCTAAATCATTCATTCGTATGAACCTGGTCCTACTCGGGGAATTGAATATGAGAATACCATTCTTATATTAAAAGAACATTCTTTTATTAGTCTGAAATATCGTTATAGGATAGGCATATGTCCGATTCAAAGTCGCCAGCCACTGGGCGCAAGAGCGCTTATGTAGCCAGAAATCGGGCTGCTTTGCTTCGGGCCACCCAGGAAGTGCTTGCTGAACATGGGGCTAGCGCCACTGTTGAACTTGTGGCGGATAAGGCAGAAATTGCCGTCAGTACTATCTACAAACATTTCCCAAATAAAGAGGCATTGTTTGATGCTGCGCTAATTGGCGCAATGCTGGAATGGGAGGAATGGACCCAATCTGTTATCTCCCAGACAAAGGATCCGTTAGAGCGTCTGATTTTTCCAATGCGCCTCGTGACTAAGGTTCCACAAACCCATCCAACGTTCGCCCACATGGTTGCGCGTAATCCAAGCGCCTTCATACAGGCAGTACCTCGGGTTAACTTTGGACTTGGGCCGACTGCGTTTGATCTTCAATCTTTGAAGCTTCTCAACGCTGACAAGATCGAAAAGCGAATTAAGAATCTGATTATGGTCTTAACGCTTACATTCGTTGAACTGTGTACCAATCCTGAACTGACGGAAGAAAAGGCAATAGCAGGAATCTCTGTTGCACTAGAAATGCTGGGATTGACTTCGAAGCAAATTGAAAAATTAATGTCTGCTCCCCTGCCAGAATTAGTTGCAACGAAACTTTAAAACGAGGCGAACAAGTAAAGAAAAGTCTTATGTTGTATTAAGGCTTTCCCTTAATACCCAACGCATCAATAAGTGCCTTTTCGGTCACGCCAAGTTTCTTAGCTGCAGCTGCAGTGTCTGGCGGAATAGATCTTCCTAGAGCCGCCATTAAATCACCTTCAGTAACGCCAAGTTTTTTAGCAGCTACTGCCAGATCAGGCATTGGCATTTGCCCGCCACCCATCGCGGGCATTGGCTGAATCTGACTTTCATCTACTTCCCCATGGAAACAAGTAATTGATGAGCGCGCATCAGCAGTGCCTAGAAGCACGTAATGATAAATTCCGCCTGGGAATTCAGGTGTAGCACTAACAATTCCATTGCACTCATCCAGATTGCTTGCAGTAATTTGCTTTCCATTGATGTCACGATCGCCATAGATAGGGAAACCATCCAGGGCAAAACCAATGATGTGAGATGGCTTTGAAACCTCATCCACTTTTGCAGTCACACATGGTGACAGGCCGTGATAATGGTAGGCGCCTTGCTCAAGTGTTGGGTGTCCGGTGCACTTATCGATAAATGATCCAGTGTTTCCACTTGCATCGGTAATTGTGAAATTACTTGCCATGGCTACTGTCGTTCCATCGCCCTCAAAAGGGTTATAGAGAACTGTGCCAGAGATCATTACTCCAATAGATCCCAATGGAGCACTGGTTACGGTGGAAACATACTTCGGTGCGGTTGGAATTGTGAATTTGTAAGTTTGCTCTTTAGTTGGATCTGTCACAAGAGATGCGGTGCTCGAATCAGGAACTATTACGCCTGGATTTGGAACTGCGTAATAGGCATCTCTTTCATGGTCTGGAATACCATTTGGCTCCATGATTACCGAGCCATCGGAATAAGTCAGCTGCACTGTCGGATTCCAGGAAGCAGCTTTAATTGCATCGGTAGTTATTGCATCTGACGTTAGCGCAGCGGTCGTCGCTGGAGACTCGGCTGAGGCAGTCGCACTTGAACTGGCAGAATCTGACTTTTGGGATGCAGAACAAGCCACAACATTAAGTGCAATAACTACTAAACCTGCGACTGCGATCATTAACTTCTTCATGGTGAACCTGTCCCTTGTTTTGATTACCAAAAAGAGGCATCCCCAGGCTCTTTGTGCCAGTAGTTTATCGGCGCGTACGTTTAAATCTTGGTAAGACTTCAACCAAGTCTGTGTCTGCCGACTTTCTTACTTCTCGCAGTTTCCTCACCTGCAGAAAAACTCTGCATAGCCAAACCAATAACAACCAAGATCAATCCAACGGTGCCATTTAGAGTTACCGCTTCACCCAATACAACTACCCCTAGTACCGCAGCAGTGACTGGGTCTGCCAGCATCATGGTGGAAGCAACACCTGGGCTAATTCCCCGTAAACCTAACATCTGAATGCCATTGGCAATACCCATGGTCACTGCACCAAGATAAACCGCAAGCAAAATCGTTTGCGTTGTCCACTCCATCTGCAGTAAGTCACTTCGCACAACAAAGAACAGTCCAATTGAACCAAGCAAGAAAGCCATACCAGGAAGCTGAGATGAATGTCCCCCAGCACGGACTTCAATTTTTGCCGCATTTATGTATGCACCAATGCCGGATCCTGCAATAACGGCAAAGATTAGTCCCGTTGCATCATTGGTTTGAAGTTCCCCAAGTGAGGCGATTACCAGACCTGAAATTGCAATGGCTGTTGATATGTACCAAATTTTGCTTGGACGTTCGCGCAAGAAAATCCAGCCGACTATTCCTGCCGATACTGGAATGCAGCCAACTGTGATCAGTGCTGCAGTTGCTACTCCAGTTCGATCAACCGAGGCAAAGAAAAAGACTTGGTACGAAGCTGAGCTTGCGCCCATAATCCAAA
>JBEION010000190.1:0-2751 GCA_040377565.1 Candidatus Nanopelagicales bacterium
CCACGTCTTAATTGTGCCGTGCTTAACCCTTGAAACGAGGGAATGCGCTGCGTCCGGCGTATCGTGCCGTTTCATCAAGATCTTCTTCGATACGCAATAGCTGGTTGTACTTAGCTACGCGATCGGAGCGTGCCGGAGCACCACTCTTGATTTGACCACAGTTGAACGCCACCGCTAGGTCAGCGATTGTGGTGTCTTCAGTTTCACCTGAACGATGGCTCATCATGGTGGCAAAGCCAGCACGGTGTGCCATATCAACCGACTCTGCAGTTTCGGTAAGTGTTCCGATTTGATTTACCTTTACCAAAAGTGCATTCGCAGACTTAAGTTCAATGCCCTTTGCAATGCGCTCAGTATTTGTTACATAGTGATCGTCACCAACAATTTGAATCTGGTCGCCCATGGCAGCAGTGAAGTGCACCCAGGAATCCCAGTCATCTTCAGCTAATGGATCTTCGATTGAAACAATCGGGAAATCCTTTGCCAGCTGGGCGTAGAGCTCAATCATTTTTTCAGTTGAACGAGCGGTGCCTTCAACATGGTAGTTACCGTCCTTAAAGAATTCGGTGGCTGCCACATCCATTGCAAGTGCAACGTCAGAACCTAACTTAAATCCTGCTTTAGTGATCGCTTCCGAAATAAGTTCAAGAGCAGCACGATTGCTTGGCAAGTTAGGTGCAAAGCCACCTTCGTCGCCAAGACCAGTTGAAAGTCCGTTAGATTTCAAAACGCTCTTAAGTGAGTGGTAAACCTCGGCACCCATTCTTAGCGCGTCATGGAATGAATCAGCTCCAATTGGAGCAATCATGAATTCTTGGAAATCAACATCGCTATCAGCGTGTGCGCCACCGTTGATGATGTTCATCATTGGAACTGGAAGGACATGAGAATTAGGTCCTCCGATGTAGCGATACAAAGGTAGGCCAGCAGATTGTGCGGCAGCTTTGGCAACTGCCATCGATACGCCAAGAATTGCGTTCGCACCTAGGCGGCCTTTATTTGGTGTGCCATCAAGGGCAATCATGGTGTCGTCAATAAATCTTTGGTCAGTGGCATCGAAGCCAATAACAGCCGGCATGATTTCGTCTTCTACTGCGATGACTGCCTTGATTACGCCTTTACCTAAGTAGCGCTCGTCACCATCACGTAATTCAGCTGCTTCGAATGCACCGGTTGAGGCACCTGATGGAACGGCTGCTCTACCAACGCTGTCGTCATCAAGAGTTACTTCAACTTCAACGGTTGGGTTACCGCGGGAATCTAGAATTTCGCGGGCTCTAACATCAGAAATACTTGACACAGGATTACTCCAATAGATTCACAAAGTTGCTGCGAGGCTTCCCCGCCGTTATCTAAAGTCTACCGATTTTGATTTAGTGCCTGAAATGCCGTTAGTTAAAGGCCTTCAGATTCCCGCACTCTGCTGCGATAGCGCATCATTTCGGCTCGCAATACAGACTCTGCGTCAATGTCGGCTTCGCGCGCAAGTTCAACCGTTGCAACTAGCAAGGCTGCAATCTGTTCTTGGCTTACTTCCCCAATTACTTCGCGCACAGATTCTTTAACTTCTGAATCTCCGGCAACAACTCCGCTTTTACGCGCCCGGTAAATCAACTGGGTAGCAAGCAGCAGTGCTGGCATAGCTTGTGGCACGCCATCAGTTACTGATTCGCGTTGCTTCTCGTCTTCTTTAATCTTTGCCCAGTTAGCTTCAAGCTCTTCATTTGATGTAACAACCAAGTCAGTAAACACATGTGGATGACGTCGCACTAACTTGTCGACAACACCTTGTGCGATTGCATCTAGTGAGAATGTGGGTTCAGATTCTTGAGCAATTCGGGCATGGAACACAACTTGCAAAAGCAAGTCGCCAAGTTCTTCGCGCAGTGAACCTAAGTCACCTTGATCCATTGCCTCTAGGGCTTCATAAGTTTCTTCGAGTAAGTAGCGCGCCAAACTCTCATGAGTTTGTTCGGCATCCCACGGGCAGCCACCTGGACTTCGAAGTTGGTCCATCACCTGGACGAGTTGTTCTACAGGTGAAGTCATTTTTGTTTAACCCAATGAGATCGGTAGCGGAACTGACAATGTTTCATCACCTGGGGTGCTGATGAGATTACTTGGATCCCATTTACCAAATCTTGGATTCAATTCCACACCAAGTTCTTCACTCAACGCTGTTAAGTAATCAGTCATTGCTAAGAATTGCGTTTGGTTGTCGGCACCTGGAGCAAGTTTTTCCATCAGAATTCGCTGCACCATAACTTCGTACATAAAGCCTTCGACGTCGTCAGCTGGTACCGCGTTTTGCGAAACTAGTTGTGCCTCAACGGATTCTTTTGCGTATTGCGCAAATACTTCGTCTCGGTAAGCAGCTACATCACGCTCGGTAACTGTGATTCCCTCACGAGCAACAACTTCTTCGAAAAGTGAAGCGCGAACAAAATGATCTACTGCGCGCTGGTTGATCTGAATCAAACTTGGAACTTCGCTGATAAGTGAAGGATCTGTAACTTGAATTTGGGCGCGAACTTTATCGACGCGTTCGGCTACTGCGGAAGCGGGAATTACTTTGCCGTTGACTACAACAGCGCTACCTGCAAGTTTTGGCGAATCGGAGCATCCGGTTAAAACTGCAACGCCGAGAACCAAAGTTGCAACCAAACGAAGTTTCACAGATGTTCCTTTCAAGAACCAACCTTCTAATTTTATTAGGAAGATGCAACCACTGATGACACCCAGGTATTTACC
>JBEION010000137.1:0-3483 GCA_040377565.1 Candidatus Nanopelagicales bacterium
CATTGCTGGACTTGCAGGGCCTTGACACCAAACTCCTACAGCTGGCGCATAAACGAGCAGGATTGCCCGAGATTGCCGCCTCCCAGGATTTAGAAGTTGAACTTGGGTCAATAAAGATGCGTCTAGTTGCCGCTCAGACTGAAGCATCAGATCTAAAGCTAAATCAGTTAAAGGCTGAAGCCGATGTTGAACAAGTTGTTTCCCGTGCCAAGCGCGATCAAGAGCGTTTAGATTCTGGCGCAGTTTCTGCAGCCAAAGAGCTCGAAAGCTTGCAGCACGAAATCGGAACCTTGGCTAAGCGTCAGGCAGAACTTGAAGACATTGAACTTGAAATCATGCAGGCATACGAAAATGCCCAGCAAGCAGTAACTGAATTACAAGCAAGTGAAATTGAAACTACGGAAAAGCTTTCAACTCTGGCTCAGACTCGAGACGACTTGTTTGCTGACATTGATTTCGAAGTAAATTCCTTGACAAATCAGCGCACGGAAATCGCAAATGGTTTGCCGGCAGATTTGATCGCACTTTATGACAAGATTCGTGCGGATCAGGGTGGTGTTGGTGCTGCATTGATTCATCGTGGCTCTTGCCAGGGTTGCCACATCACGATTGATGCCCAAGAAATTGATCAAATTCGAAACATGCCAGCCGATGCAATTGCGCGCTGCGATCAATGCCGAAGGATTTTGGTTCGCACGGCGGAGTCGGGTCTGTGACTCACTTTGTAATGGAAGCCGATGGCGCTTCCAGAGGTAATCCAGGTCATGCTTCTTACGGAACCGTGATTCGAAATGCCAACACTGGGGAAGTAGTTGCCGAGCGTGCTGCAGTTCTAGGTCACGCAACGAACAATGTTGCGGAATACAGCGGACTGGTTGCCGGCCTGACTGCGATTGCTGAAATTGATCCAGAGGCTTTGGTTGAAGTTCGCATGGATAGCAAATTAGTCGTTGAGCAAATGTCTGGCCGCTGGAAAATCAAAAGCCCAGATATGCAAAAGCTCGCACTTGAAGCCCGAGAAATCCTGCCTTACGGAAACGTCACCTATACCTGGATTCCTCGTGAAGACAACAAGCATGCGGACGCTCTCGCTAACGAAGCACTAGACACCCACCTTGCTGGTGGCTCCGGAATCATCTCTCGTCCTTAGCGATCATCGATGACCATGATTTTGCTGCCTCCTTCGGAAGGCAAAACTGATGCCACGGGAAAACAAAAGTTAGATTTCAAGAAACTTTCCTTTCCAGAGTTAACTAAACAACGCCAAGAGTTGGCAGCAGCAGTTGTTGCAATGGCAAATGGCCCAGCAGCCAAAGCTCGCACTGCACTTGCCATCAGCGCCAAGCAAGATTTTGAAATTGAACGCGATCAAAAACTACTGACGGCAGCAACTGGTCCTGCCTGGTCGGTTTATACCGGAGTGCTTTACGACGCAATCGAAATTGATTCACTAGGCACTAAAGCGAAATCCAAATTTGAGTCAGAAAACTTTGTCGTCTCTGCGTTGTTTGGGCTGATCAATGTCACGGATCGAATTCCGGCTTATCGACTCTCGGGGGACACGGTTGTTCCAAAGATTGGATCGCTTACAAAGTTTTGGAGTGAATCGATCACATCAATCATTTCTGACCAAGATGATTTTGTAATTGATCTGCGTTCTGGAAACTACGTAAAGCTTGGGCCAATTGATAAGGCGATTGCCGATCAAGTTGTGGTCCCACGAATTATGCAAAAGATGCCAAAGGGTGCGCCCAAAGTTGTCAGCCACTCAAATAAGGCAACAAAGGGCCGGTTAGTTAGAACTTTGGCTCAGTCGACTAAGTCAGTTACGAATGTTGAGCAGCTAGCTGAACTGGCCGCAAAAGTGGCGCTAGACGTAAAGATCATTAAGCCAACTAAGGCTGGAACGCCATGGGGACTCGATGTAATTGTTGAGGTTTTGTAAGCCATCTAGGTATCAATCCAAGATATTTTCTAAAAACCCCTTGCCACGACCAATTCATAGGCGTAGGAATGGTTTAGTTAGAAAATGTCGCCCCGGTTGGATCATTACTAAGCATCATCGATGCGAGGTAAAAGCGTCACCGCAGGGCAAAGGCAATTTCTAGCGAATTGAGACCCCGCAGTAACTCATACTTATTGCGGGGTCTTCTCCATTATTTTCTCAAGTCCTGAGAAGTTCGCATCTTGGTGTGTCCTAGGTCATCTCAAGTTTCCCAACACCTGGTTGAACATCTCCAATAAAGTTGGGCTAAGCACCTCAATTTAAAGGAATCTTGCGTCGTGGATAATCTGCTGGAAAAAGACCTCTCTGCAACTGAGTTTGATGATCAAGCCAAAACCAGAGCGCTTCCAGCTCGCGTCCAAACCGTAGTAGTTGGCGCCGGAGTAGTTGGCAGCAGTATTGCGTATCACTTGGCAGAACTTGGCCATAAAGATGTGTTGCTTATCGAGCGAGCATCCGTTGCCTCAGGAACGAGTTGGCACGCAGCAGGCTTGGTTGTTCGCTCCCGCGCAACTCATGCCATGACAAAACTTTCTTATTACGGAATCGATGCATATCGCGCAATTGAAAAAGAAACTGGAATCAATGTTTCGCTCAAGCAGAACGGTTCGTTATCACTTGCGAGAACTCCAGGTCGGTTAGATGAATTGCGTTATAGCCACATGGTTGCAAGTCACAACGGAATTTCCAGTGAATTAGTAACGCCTGAACAAGTTGCCAAACTTCATCCACTTGCAACATCGGATGGCCTATTAGGCGGAATGCATCACGCCGAAGATGGCCACGTTAATCCAGGTCGAGCCGCGATGGCGTTTGCCAAAGGCGCTCACACTCGCGGAGTAACAATTCGTGAAGGTGTGACGGTTACGGGTGTTCAAAAAGTAAATGGCCGTATCACTGCAGTTGAAACTGATCAAGGAACTGTTGAATGTGAAAACTTAGTTTTGGCTGCAGGACTTTGGACACGGGAACTTGCTGAGAAGTGTGGCGCGATGGTTCCGCTCTACCCAGCAGCTCATGTGCACGTAACTACCGATCCAATTGACGGCGCAGATGTTCCGCTTCCAGTGCTACGCGACTTAGATGGCTACTTATACGTGCGAAATCGGTAGAATGCTCCTGTTTACCGAAGGAATGTGGGTCTAGATGAGTGACTCGTCGGCGGTGATAGATGGCCGGGTTGTAGTTGAACAGATCGGAGCCATCTCTTATGTTAGATTTTCCAGTGTTAAAGCGAATTCCCTTTCACTTGGGCTGCTTGAGCAATTAAGTTCAGCGCTGCGCCAAGTAGCTAAAGATAAATCTGTAAACGTTGTTGTTTTGGAGAGCGAAGGGCAAGGCGCCTTTTGTGGCGGTGCCTCGTTTGAAGAGATGAAGCGAATTCAGGACCTTGAAGAAGCGAAACGATTCTTTATGGGCTTTGGTAACGTAATACTAGCGATGGTGAGATGTCCCGTTCCAGTAGTCGTTGCTGTGCA
>JBEION010000136.1:0-3513 GCA_040377565.1 Candidatus Nanopelagicales bacterium
ATCGAAGGCGACATCCAGCAGATGCCGGCTGACTTCCCGGTCAATCACTTATGGAAAGTATTGGCAGGAAAAGAAGTGGGGCGTGACAACGACGAGCGAGTAACGATCTTTGACTCAGTTGGCTTTGCAATCGAAGATTTCTCAACACTTGAGTACATCTATAAGCAGAGTGTTCAGCGCGGAATTGGCGTAGACATTGAATTGGTGCCAACTCCAATTGGCCCTAAGGACCTATTCACCCATACCCGTCGTGGCCAGCTTCGCTCGGTAAAGCGTCGCGCGGTTTAAGGCTTCTAGAGCCAGGTTCCACGATGTGGGGGTCTGGCTAAGGCGCCTGGAAATCCCAAATGGCTAGCGCCTTTCTCGGGCGATAAAGTACAAGGACAAACCGCGACTTTTTGGGGTAATCCATGGCTTTAGCAACACGTCTAGAAAACTTAGGTACTGAAACCGCATTTGCCGTTTCCCTAGCTGCAGCTGAATGGGGCCAAAAAGGTAATCGAATCTTCCCATTCCACTTAGGTGACATCAACCTGCCAACATCACAGAACATTGTTGATGCAATGAATCGTGCGATTGCAGATGGCAAGACTGGATACTGCCCAGGTGCTGGAATCCCGCAGTTGCGCGAAGCCCTAGCTGCAAATGTCGGTGGAGATCGCGGACTTAAGTTCGATGCATCCAACGTTGTCGTTCAACCTGGTGGAAAGCCAGTTATTACAAAGTTCATTCAGACCATCATGAATCCAGGTGACGAAGTTCTTTATCCAAACCCGGGTTACCCAATTTACGAAAGCCAAATCGAATACTTCGGTGGAATCGCAAAGCCTTACCGCTACATTGCAAATGGAAATGGTTTCAGTATTGACATTGATCAAATCAAATCTTTGATCACACCTCGCACTAAAGCAATCGTTTACAACGACCTACAAAATCCAAATGGTGCTGAATCAACTGATGCCGAGCGCGAAGCAATTGCGGAAATTGCGATTGCAAATAATCTTTATGTGCTTTCTGACGAGGCATATTTTGAAATGCGCTACGAAGGAAAATCAAAGTCAATCGCTTCGCTTCCAGGTATGGCCGAGCGCACCGTAATTCTTTACACCTTCTCAAAGAAGTTTGCGATGACTGGCTGGCGCCTTGGTGCTGCAATCGCACCTAAAGAAATTGCAGACGTGATCGCAAAGCTAAACACCAACGATGAATCCTGCACGACACACTTCGTTCAATACGGTGGCGTTGAAGCAGTTACTGGCGATCAGTCAGGCGTTCCGATCATGCTTAACACTTTGAAGCAACGTCGCGATACTGCTTTGGAACTACTTCGCCAGATGCCAGGCGTAAAGGTTCACACACCGGAAGCTGGTTTCTACTTGTTCCCAGATGTGACTGAAGCCATGGCCAATAAGGGCATTACTGACCTAGGTGACTTCGCTCAGCAGGCGCTTCATGCCACTGGCGTATCGTTCTGTACTCGTCGCCACTTTGGTCGCCCGCAGCCAGGCGAACAAGAACAGTACATCCGCCTTGCATTCTCTGGCATTGACAACAGTGATATCTCTGATGGTCTTAAGTTCATGGGTGAATGGATCGCTGAATAGATGGCTCGCGTTGTTGTAACTGGCAAGATTCCATCCGGCGGCCTCGAGCGACTAAAGGCTGAGCACGAAGTAACTGCTTGGGAAAAAGACGATGCGATTTCTCGTAGCGAACTTTTGACGATGGTTGCTGGCGCAGATGCGATTGTTTCGTTGTTGACTGAAAAGATCGATGACGAACTTCTTGATGCTGCCGGTCCGCAATTAAAGTCAGTTTCAAATGTTGCAGTTGGCTACAACAACATTGATGTGCCAGCGTGTGTAAAGCGCGGCGTACTGGTTACAAACACTCCAGGTGTTTTGACTGAAGCCACAGCTGACATTGCAATGTCACTTATTTTGATGGCAACTCGTCGCCTAGGGGAAGGGGAGCGAGTTATTCGCGCTCAAGAACCATGGCAATGGGGAATGTTCTACATGCTCGGCATGGGCCTACAAGGTCGCCAACTTGGCATTGTTGGAATGGGTCAGATTGGTATCGCAACAGCGCGCCGGGCAAAAGCTTTTGGCATGAACATTGCTTACACTCGTCGGTCACCACTTGAAGACAATGTAGTTAAAGAACTTGATGCTAAGTACATGTCTATGGATGAACTAATTGAATCCAGCGACGTGCTTTCCTTGCACTGCCCTTACTCACCAGCTACTCATCACTTAATGAGCGAGAATCAGTTTGCACGCATGAAGAAGACTGCATTCCTAATCAACACCGCACGTGGCCCAATTGTTCACGAGCAAGCACTAGTCGATGCCCTTAAGTCAGGGCAGATTGCTGGCGCTGGACTGGATGTGTTTGAAAACGAACCAGCAGTTAATCCTGGTTTGCTTGAACTTGATAACGCGGTGTTAATTCCGCATTTGGGTTCGGCAACTGTTGAAACCCGCGCCGCTATGGCAGACATTGCCGCAACAAATGCATTGGCAATCCTTGCCGGTGCACAGGCTCCAAATCTCGTCACCAGCTAGGTCATGACTTCAAAGATTCAAGTCGCACCTTTTGGTCCAGATGACTGGGAGCGAGTTCGGGAAATTCGCTTGGCGTCATTGCAGGCAAATCCGGAAGCATTTGGCGCCAAATTTGAAACAGAATCTATTCGGCCAGAGAGATTCTGGCGAGCCCGGCTGAGTAAATCCGATTTCGTTTTAGCAAGCGATGAATCTGGCGACATCGGAATCATGTTCGTTGATGTAGTCGATGAAGATTTTGCCTCGAGCTGTTGGGTCAGGGGTTGCTGGGTGCGTCCTGAGGCACGCGGCAAAGGTGTGATGCGGGCTTTGATTGAGTATGTGGATTCGCAAGTTGATGTTAAGCCTTGGAGCGAACAGGGATTGGGCGTTTGGGTGGATAACTATTCAGCGATCAAGGCTTATGAGCTAATTGGGTTCGAGAACATTGGCGACCCGCAGCCAAGCACGAGCCAGCCTGGAAAGTTCTATCAACGTATGCGCAGAACCACACCTGCTAAGGGAATTTAGGACCCGTAACTCCAATAGACTTTCCACATGTCTAAAGTCCTTGCCTCACTGCCAATTGGCGAAAAAGTCGGAATTGCCTTCTCTGGTGGCCTAGATACTTCCGTGGCTGTGGCTTGGATGCGCAGCAAAGGCGCAATTCCTTGCACCTACACAGCAGACTTAGGACAGTATGACGAGCCCGACATTGACTCGGTACCAGCACGAGCTGGTGAATATGGCGCGGAAATCTCTCGCCTTGTTGATTGCAAAGAAGCATTAGTTAACGAAGGATTAGCCGCGATTGCATGTGGCGCCTTTCATATTCGCTCTGGCGGAAAGCAATACTTCAACACCACACCACTTGGTCGGGCAGTAACCGGAACGTTGTTAGTTCGCGCGATGCTCAAAGACAATGTTGATATCTGGGGCGATGGTTCAACTTACAAAGGTAACGACA
>JBEION010000031.1:0-7830 GCA_040377565.1 Candidatus Nanopelagicales bacterium
CAGCAACCGCTTGACCTACTCGCTCATCACCTGGTTCACCGGCAATGGAAATGATTAATCGAGCTTGCCGATCGGTTAACTGGCTTGCCATGAACCATTGCCATCTCGGTACATAAGCGCTGCAGCGACGTCGGTCTCGTTTGGAATGTCATGTCCTCGTAGATCAGCAATTGTCCAGGCAACTCGAAGGATTCGATCTGCGCCGCGTGCCGAGATTTCCAGGGCATCATTTGCGAGTAGCTCGCGCGCGCTGTCGGAAACTGGATATCTTCGGCGCAGCATTGGGCCAGGCACTTGGGAATTGATGCTCCAAGGTTCATTGCGATATCTATGTGCAGCACGCTCTCTGGCTTGAGCTACTCGCGCTGCAACTACATCAGTGCCTTCAAGTTCGCCGGAACTGGGATCAAGTTCGGCCAAACTTGGTCGCTCCAGAGTTACTCGCAAATCAATGCGGTCTAACAGCGGCCCAGAAAGCCGAGAGAAATATCGGCGACGTACTTGTGATGAGCAACTGCATTGCGCGCCCGTGCCAATGAACTTCCCACATGGACAAGGGTTGGATGCCAGAACCAGTTGAAACTTCGCAGGTAAGACAGTTTGAAATCCAGACCTTGCAATTGTGACTACGCCTGATTCAAGTGGTTGACGCAACGCATCCAAAACTGACCGCTCAAACTCAGCTGCTTCATCTAAACAAAGCACGCCATGGTTTGCCATTGTCACCATGCCAACGCGCACTGCATTGCTGCCACCGCCAATCAATGCAGCTTTAGTTGTGGTGTGATGTGGTGCTTGAAATGGTGGGGTTCGGATTAATCCTTGCCCAGCGCTCAAGGCACCAGCGGCTGAATAGATTGCAGTTACTTCAACGGCTTGATCGTCAGTTAACTTAGGCAGCAAGCCAGGCAACCTTTGGGCCAACATAGTTTTGCCAACCCCGGGTGACCCCAAGAATGCCAAGTGGTGGCCACCGGCAGCAGCTACCTCAAGTGCGCGACGGGCATTTGATTGTCCGCGCACTTCACTTAAGTCAGGGATGGGTTCATTAACAAACTCAATCGGTTCGGGTAAGTCCCCGGATAAGTCTTCCCCACGTAGATACGCGACCGCATCCGACAAACTCTTGACGCCAACGACTTTCAAGTCAGGAACTAACTGTGCTTCATTAACTTGTGATTGCGGAACTATCAAAGTGTCATAGCCGCGGCGGTAAGCACAGAGGGCCGCAACTAGAACTCCCTTAACTGGCCGCACTTGGCCATCAAGGGCCAGTTCGCCAATCACAATGGTTTTAGTCATTTCTGGGATTTGCGAGTGCGCAGACAGGATTGAAAGCGCAATTCCTAAATCAAGTGATGCGCCTCGTTTATGAACTGATGCAGGTGACAAGCCAACGGTGATTCGGCGTTCGGATGGCCACTGCAGTTCACTGTTTTGAACTGCTGCGCGAACTCGATCCCGAGCTTCACCAACTGCAGTATCTGGAAGGCCAACAATTGCCATACCTGGAAGCCCTTGACTTAAGTAAGCCTCGATATCGACAACTAATCCTTCGACGCCGTTGATTACAACACCACATGCTCTCGCCAGCGTCATTATTCGATCCCCTTAAGGTGACTAATTGTTGTGGGTTGGCCATCGCAATAGATCACGCTGATGGCATCGAAGCGAATTCCTTGATGTCTGGACTGGTTGTTACTGAGCCAATGAAGCGCAGCAGTCCTTATGTACTGGAGCTTGAGCGGTGTAATTGCATCACTTGGCACGCCATGAGTTATCGATCGACGAGTCTTAACCTCACAGAAAACTAATGTGGAATCATTTTGCGCAATTATGTCGAGTTCGACGCGTTTGAATCTCCAGTTACGCCCGAGGATTTCGTAACCCATGTCTTGCAGATAGATCGTGGCAATGTCTTCGCCGATTTTTCCAAGCTCATTGTTTTTAAGGTGCACCAGTACATGGTGAAAGGTTTAAAGAAGTTAAGCGTAAAAATTTAGTTTCTGTGAACTAAATCAATATGTGGAAAGACTTAAGGAACTTCCATGTCAGGCTTTGATAGCTCTTCAACGTTTACATCTTTGAAAGTTAGGACGCGAGCTTTCTTAACAAATCTGGCCTGGCCATACATATCCCAGATCCAGGCATCAGTAAGTGTGGCTTCGAAGTAAACATCGCCAGCATCGTTAGTGCGAACTTGAACATCAACACCATTTGCTAAATACATTCGACGTTCAGTGTGAACTATGTAGCTAAAGAGGTGAACTAAATCGCGGTACTCCCGATAAAGCTCAAGCTCCATCTCGGATTCATAACGCTCTAACTCATCCGCCGACATGTAATTAGCCTATGCGGTGACTGGCTCAGATTCACTCGGGCCACTAGGTAATTTCCAAGACTTGCGATGTAGGTCAGTTGGGCCAAGGCGGGCGATGGCAGCCATGTGGTCGCTAGATCCATAGCCAACGTTTCCTTCCCAACCAAAGTCTGGATGAAGCAGAGCCGCTTCCCGCATCAATTCATCCCGAGCTACTTTGGCCAAGACGCTTGCCGCAGATACTGAGGCGCACGATGCATCCGCCTTAATCTTCATAGTCACCGGAACCACAATGTCCGAAATGGGCGTTGTGAATAAATCGGATTCGGGTTCGAGTAGCCAATTATGTTTGCCATCGAGAATTACATGATCCGGTTTGATACTTAACTGTTGGTGAGCCCGCACCCAAGCCAAACGAAGCGCTGGCACAATTCCAATCTCATCAATTTCGCTGGCTGCCACATGCCCAATTGCATATTCAACTACCCAAGACGAAACCGGTTCAATCAATTTCTCTCGGGCAGTTCGACTGATTTGTTTACTATCTCTTAAGCCAGCTGGGACTTGCGAGGTCTCGGCCGAAACAATTGCCACCCCAACTGAAACCGGTCCAGCAAGTGCGCCACGTCCAACTTCATCGACACCTGCAATGAATTTAACGCCAGTTGAAAACAACTCCCGCTCTAATTCAAGAGTTGGTGCTGCCGAACTAATTTTCAATCCCACCAATGCGACCAATTGGCCAAATGCGCATAGCAACTCGACCAATGATTTCTTCTTCTGGGACCATGCCGTTGTTCTTGTCTAAGTGAAAGCGAGAATCTTCAGAGTTGCCACGATTATCACCCATCACAAAGACATTGCCTTCGGGAACAAGGACTTCAAAAGTTACCTGATCAGTGGTTGCGCCATCTTTTATGTATGGTTCATCGATGCCAACACCGTTTAGAACTATTCGACCTTGAGTGTCACAACACTTAACTGTGTCGTTAGCAACACCAATGACGCGCTTAACTAAATCATTTCCAGAGTTAGCTGGCACGATTCCGATTGCTTGGAGTACACGACCAACTGGAGTGTCATAAGGATTAGGGAATCCCGCGCCGAGCCAACCACCTGGGTCATGGAAGACAATTACATTTCCACGATTAACACCAGTGAATTGCGTAGAAATCTTTGACACAATTATGCGGTCATTTTCCTGGAGGGTATCTTCCATAGAAGCGCTAGGAACATAAAAAGCTTGGATGAGAAAAGTTCGAACCAGAATTGAAAGGATTAAAGCCGTTCCCACAACGGTCACTAATTCACGCACCAGACTCGGCTGCTTTTTTGGCTTGTCCTTTTTGTGACCCATAGTTCTTTAATCATACTTTTAAACAAAAAATTAGCGGGCCCACCAGTAAGTGAGCCCGCTAATTTGTAAAGAATTAAACGTTGTCGCGCAATTCCTTGATCTTCGCCTTCTTGCCGCGTAGATCACGAAGGTAGTAAAGCTTGGCGCGACGGACATCTCCGCGGCTGACCAATTCGATCAATTCAACAATTGGTGAGTGAAGCGGGAAAGTACGCTCAACACCGGTTCCAAAACTGATTTTGCGGACTGTGAAAGTCTCACGAAGTCCACCACCATGGCGACGGATTACAACGCCCTGGAAAATCTGAATACGGGAACGGGTTCCTTCAACAACTCGAACGTGAACTTTTACGTTGTCGCCGGGACGGAAATCTGGAATTCCAGTGCGCAGGGATGCTGCGTCTACATCGTCTAGAAAATGCATTATTACTCCGAAGGACATGTCGCCGCAGGTCGAAAGCCCAATAAATGGTTCTTGCCGGGTTTGTTTAGAACTTAATGTTTCAGCACCCCTGTGGCGGTGCTGCTACGTTCCAACAAAGTTGAGTTTGCCATAACTAGTGGGTTTCCAGCAAATTACCGTCAGAATGCCACGAATCAGTGGGTGCATATATATGCTTAGAGCACCACCTACCGAAAGCTTCCTCATGCCACCGTCAGACCCGCAACTTAATAAAGTGCGGCTTGGTAACCCCAGAGTTACTGGCAAGGAACAGTTTTATACCCCACCAGAAATTGCGGATCAAGTCATGCGCAATGTGAAAAAGCGAATCGGTGATTTATCGGGACGAATTCTGCTTGAACCTGCCGGTGGCACTGGCGCTTTTATTGATGCGGCAAAAGCACATGGCTTGAAAAAGGTAATTAGTTTTGACATAGAGCCTCATCACCAAAAGATCACTCTCGGCGATTTTCTGGATCAAGAAATTAATCAAAAAGGTTTACTGACAGTTACTAATCCCCCGTTTGGGCGGAACAACTCGTTATCAATTCCGTTCTTTAACAAAGCTGCGCAAGTTTCAGATTTAATCGTTTTTGTCGTGCCCAGATCCTGGCGAAAATGGTCCGTGCAAAATCGTCTGGATCAAAGCTTTCATTTAGTTCGTGATGACGATTTGACCATCAATTATGTTGATGTCAATGGATACGACGCACACGCTAAAAATCGGTTACGCACTTGCGTTCAGTACTGGGAACGTAAGACAAGGCTACGACCAATCGTCAAAGTTAAAGACATGGGAATCATTGAGCGCACTACGCCGGAACTTGCTGATGCAGCCATGACACTATTTGGATACAACTGCGGAAAACTAACTACCGACTTTGAGCGCAAAAAAGTCACAACACAGATGTATTTAAAGTTCAATCATCCAAGGGCAAAAAAGGCCATTGAGAACTCTGACTTTTCGAAATTCTTTATGAATACCGCTTACACCGAGGCATTGTCATTACCGGAAATTAATTACGTATTGAACGAATATGTTTACGGTGATCCGATGGTGCAATTACTCAGCTAAGTCTGGACGATTCTGCGCTGTACGCAATTTAGCTTGCTCGTGCTTCCAAGCGGTTATCTTGGCATGATCGCCCGAAGTTAAAACCTGGGGAACTTCCAAATCTCGCCAAACGGGTGGTCTTGTATAGATCGGACCCTCTAGCAAATTTTCCATCGCACCAACAGCAAATGAATCGTCGGCAAAACTTTCCTGATTTCCAAGTACACCGGGAACAAGTCGGGCAATTGCTTCCACCATTACAAGAACGGCAACTTCCCCACCGGCCAACACATAATCGCCTATTGAAACTTCTTCAACGCGAATCTTGGTTTTGTAATGCTCAGGTACTCGGGAATCAATGCCTTCATAGCGACCGCAAGCAAAAACAATGTGTTTTGCAGTAGATAGCTCAGTTGCAAGGGATTGAGTAAATGGTTTTCCAGATGGTGTTGGGATAATCAAAATGGTTTCAGCTGTGGTGAATTCATCCAATGCATCGCCCCATGGTTCAGGCTTCATAACCATTCCTGGTCCGCCACCATAAGGGGAATCATCCACGGTTTGATGTTTGTCGGATGTGTAATCACGCAAGTCTTTAACGTTTACTGAAATCAAGCCGTCATCGATTGCCTTGCCCATTAGGGAAAGTTCAAGTGGCTTTAAGTAATCCGGGAAAACTGTGATGACATCAAACTTCAACATCAGACTTCCTCATCCCTTACGACTATTGCTTCTAACTCGTTAAGCAATCCAGGTGGCGGGGTGATTGTTACTGTTCTTGTCTCTAGATCTATCTCGGGCACAAATTCCATCACAAAGGGAATCAAAACCTCGGTGTCACCCTCACGTTTAACGGAAAGTAAGTCCTGACTTGGTAAGTGAATAACTTCCCCAACGACTCCAACTAACGAACCGTCCTCGAGCTTCACATTTAACCCAACGAGTTGATGATCGTAAAACTCATCCGGATCTTCAGGTAGTTCGGTTGGATCGACATCGATGGTTAAAGTCTGACCGCGTAAGGCTTCGGCTGCGGTGCGATCTTCAATTCCCGCGAAGTGAACAACAAAACGCCCACTGTGCCACTTTGAGGTGGCGACAGTGAGCGTCGTGTTATCAGAAGTCATCAAAACCGTTCCATCTGCATAGCGATGATCTGGTTCATCTGTCATTGGTTCAACGAAAAGGTCACCGCGCACGCCATGTGCTCGGCCAATGCGCCCGATTACGAGCTGCATTTATTACCTTCCGTCGACGTCAAGAATGTCGATACGCACATTGCCCTTGTCGGACAATGCGTTTACGACAGTGCGAAGTGCTGTTGCGGTGCGACCGGCTTTGCCGATTACCCGACCCATGTCTTCAGGATTGAGCTTGACCTCAAGTGTTGCGCCCCGACGGTTGTTCTCGCGAACGACAACATCGTCTGGATGGTCAACAATTCCTTTTACGAGGTGTTCTAAAGTCTCGTCAAGCATTGCTTAGGCCTCTTCGGCTGGAGCTTCGCTGGTTTCTTCCGACGCAACATCATCGCTAGCGATGACAGCCTCGGCAGCTTCCGCTACAACATCAGTTTCCACAGCTTCAACTGCTACTTCTTCGGTAACAACTGGAGCAGCTACTTCTTCGCTAACAACTGGAGCCTCGGCGTTTACTTCCGGCGCAACGTCATCGCTAGCGATAACGGCGGCGGCCTCCACTGGCTTCTCTACCTTCGGACGAATTGTTGGTGTGCGTGGTTCGTTAGCAACAGCTGCAACGGTCTCAGCAAACTTGGTGTTCTTGTCTACCTTTGCTTCTTTGACTCGCAAAGTTCCTTCAGCGCCTGGAAGGCCCTTGAACTTCTGCCAGTCACCAGTGATCTTTAGTAGCACCATTACTGGTTCAGTTGGCTGTGCGCCAACGCCTAGCCAGTACTGAACGCGATCTGAATTGATCTTGATAAGACTTGGTTCTTCTTTTGGATGGTACAAACCGATTTCTTCGATGGCACGGCCATCACGAGCGGTACGGGCGTCGGCAATTACTACGCGGTATTGCGGGTTGCGGATGCTGCCCATGCGCTTAAGTTTGATCTTTACGGCCACGAGTTTTATTTCTCCTGATAATTGGTGTGACATAAAACCGTTGTTGCAGCGGGGGCGCAACTAGTTAATGTCTATGAATCCAACAAGGTTGCGGGTAGAGGGCCGGCTTCCAAGTCGGGATTACTTGATAAATCATGCCAGACAAGGCAAAAATCAGGAAATTGAGGGAATTCCTCTGGAATTGTGGCTGTTTTGTTGATCTAAACTGGAACTATGTTTCCCAAGGTTTCTGTGACTGAATCAGCGGTCGTTATTGAGTTTTCCTCCTGGGACAAGTTTCTAAATGCCTCCCGCAAGGACATAACTATTCCCCTTGAACACATTGTCTCGATTGATACCGGAGCAGAAATCCTAAAGGAATGCAAAGGTTTTCGGTCCCCCGGTACCTACACGTTTTCTCAAACTTATGGATTTGGTGTGATTGCCGGAACTTATCGTGAGCGCCATGGTGTGACACATTTTTGGAATGTTCGGGCAAAGCTTGCAGACCACACAATTCGATTTAACTTACTGGGGAATCATTTCGACTCAGTAGTGATTCAAGTCGAAGACCCCAAAGTTATTTCAGAA
>JBEION010000197.1:0-2626 GCA_040377565.1 Candidatus Nanopelagicales bacterium
AAAACCGCAATGAACTGCATCGACCATTCGATGACTAATGATTCTGTGGTTATTGCGAGGATGCCCAAAAGGATTCCGCTCACGGTGTATTGAAATGCCAAGCCATAAAGAATCGGCAAATCAGATCCGAAACGCTTTTGTTCTAGAGTTCCCCAAACACTGCCAACGAGCGCAAACCCAGCTGCTAATACTCCGACGGTTGAGAACACCAAGGATGTATCACCTTGAAGAATTTGTGGAGCTAACAGCAATGTCACGCCTGTGAGTCCCAAGGCCAAGCCTGCTACTTGCGAGGCACGCAATCTTTCGCCTAGCAGTGGTATTGCAAGCAGCGACACCAATACTGGCTGCAGGCTAACAATTACTGCGGTAATGCCAGCAGATACGCCTTCATGGATTGCCACGAATATTCCGCCTGTGTACGCAAAGTGCAGAAATAGCGAAATGTAGCCAGCTCGTAAATACTGCGACTTTGTCATCTTCATAGGCGCTCGCATTGCTGCTGCAATTGATATCAAAATCGCGGCAGTGAGTGCGAATCTAACGGTAAGCAATGTGAACGGCTGTGCGTGCGGTAGTAAGAATTTCGCCCCAACGAATCCGGAGCTCCAAAGTAGGACAAAGATTGCTGGAGCAAACTTTGATACAAAGGTGTCCAACATTATTAAACTTTTGTACTTTGTCTCATTACCAAGACGACACCAAGACCGGCTAATGCCATTCCGATGATTCCGACAAGTCCAATTACCTCATCGAACAAGAAGTAGGCCTGAATCGCAGCCACCGGTGGAACTAAGTAGTAAAGGCTAGATACTTTGCTTGCACTTCCAGTGCGTAACATTCCGTAAAGCAAAACAATAGATGCGATCGAAAGCATAAATACGATCCATGCCAGCCCAAAGAAGAACTCAGGCACCCATTGAATGATCTGATCTTCAGTCGCAACTGACAGGACTGCAAACGCAATTGCACTGATCGCATACTGAGCTCCAGTTCCACTAAGGAATGGGATTTCGCCACCAAGTTTCTTTTGCACTAAGTAGCCACCGCTGGTACCAAGCAATGCGATTACGCAGATAACTATTCCAACAATTGATGTTGATGCGGTGTAGTCACCTTGGAATACCTTGGGCAGAAGCAGTAGTGCAATACCAGCTACCCCCAGGAACAGACCAACAACCTGAGCCCAACGCAGACGCTCCCCTAGTAATGGCACTGCAAGAAGTGAAACCAGTACTGGCTGGATACTTACGATCACGGCGCTGATACCAGCTGAAACTCCAAGGCTTACTGCGTAAAAAACTCCGCCGATGTAGATGACGTGTAACAAGATTCCAACTGCAAACGAAGCTTTGAATTGTTCTTTGTTTAGTTTTAGCGGCTGTTTAAACGCATAAGCGATCGCGAACAGAATCAAGGTCGCTAAGAAGTACCTAATGGTTAGGAAAGTGAATGGTTCAGCGTAAGGAACTATGTACTTAGCGCCAACAAATCCAGTACTCCAAAGGAAAACGAATAATGCCGGGGCATAACGTTCAAGTTTTTGTGGCACTTAGTCAGTACCTGCATCAAATGCTGCTCGATTAAGTCCAGCATCAGAATCATCATTTGAATTAGCTGATGTGATCGCATTTGATTGCCCGGACTTCATGTCGCCAACTAAGCCAAATGTGCTTGCATCAATCTGGCCTTGCGCTTGGTAGAGCTCAAGCTTTGCGCGGGTATCAGCGATATCAAGATTTCGCATAGTCAATTGACCAATACGATCTGTCGGACCAAACGCGGCATTCTCAGTGCGTTCCATTGAAAGCTTTTCTGGGTGATAACTCAATGCTGGACCGCAAGTGTTGATAATCGAGTAATCATCACCGCGACGCAGGCGAACAGTTACTTCCCCGGTCACTGCTGATGCAACCCAACGCTGCAAAGATTCTCGAAGCATAAGTGCTTGTGGATCAAACCAGCGACCTTCGTAAAGCAGGCGACCTAGTCGTCGGCCTTCCGCATGGTAGTTAGCAATGGTGTCTTCGTTATGAATCGCACTTAGCAAACGTTCATAAGCGATAAAGAAAAGTGCCATGCCTGGTGCTTCATAGATTCCGCGACTCTTAGCTTCAATGATTCGATTTTCGATCTGGTCAGTCATACCTAGACCATGACGTCCACCAATTGAATTAGCTTCTTTCATTAATTCCACAACGTCGGAGAATTCTTTACCGTTTATAGCGACAGGAATTCCTTGGTTGTAAGTAATCGTGACATCTTCAGATGCAATCTTTACTGACTCGTCCCAGAATCGAACTCCCATGATTGGTTCAACAATTTCTAAAGACGCATCAAGGTTTTCTAAAGTCTTAGCTTCATGGGTAGCGCCAAGGATGTTGGCATCTGTTGAATAAGCCTTTTCAGTGCTGTCGCGATATGGCAAGTTGTTCGCAACCAACCATTCAGACATTTCTTTCCGGCCACCAAGTTCGCTAACAAAGTCCGCATCTAGCCAAGGCTTGTAAACCCGAAGGTTTGGATTGGCAAGAAGTCCATAACGATAGAACCGTTCAATGTCATTGCCTTTGTAAGTTGAACCATCGCCCCAGATATCAACATTGTCTTTGAGCATCGCGCGAAC
>JBEION010000238.1:0-2171 GCA_040377565.1 Candidatus Nanopelagicales bacterium
GAGAAGTATTTAGCAATTGCTCGGCCAGCACTTGCAACTGATTCAAGTGGCGCTGCGCTGTTCTTAGGTTCGCGCGGAAAACGAATTGATCAACGAGTTGTGCGCACTATGGTGCACGAAGTTTTATCCAGCCTTGAAGGCGTGCCAGATCTTGGGCCGCATGGCCTTCGACATTCGGCGGCTACGCACTTGATTGAAGGTGGCGCAGACATTAGAGCAGTGCAAGAGATTCTTGGTCACTCAAGTTTGGCAACAACTCAGCTTTACACGCACGTGTCTATGGACCGACTCCGCGCAGTGTTTGAGCAGGCCCACCCACGAGCGTGAGCGAGTGGGTGCAAGTAAACACTGTCGAGGGCTTGATCCCTTGGGTGCGAGTAAACACTGTCGCGTGCTTAGGTAATAACCGCACTCGCTTTTGAACTAATGAAAGTGGATTCAAGTATTTCTCGCCCCGAAGCAACCCCCAATGTAAACAGCTAACTGTTGCTTGAGATGAGCAGTGACTTTCACCCGCGCTTAGCGTTCCAATCACATCACCAACTCGAACTCGTGATCCAACAATTACCGAGGCGGTTACGGGTTCGTAAGTTGTTCGAAGTTTTCCGTGCTTGATTACAACTACGCCTTTGCCAGCAACCAGACCAGCAAACGTAACTACGCCAGTGCCAGCGGCTAGAACTTGATCGCCACTTTGCCCAACCAGATCAACACCGCGATGACCAGGCAGCCAATTCTGGGCAGGGCGATCAAAGCCAGCACTGAGTGAAGCTGGCTTCAACGGCCAGTCCCATTGCTTTGCACCGTGGGCTGGACTGGGCTGAGTTAAACCGGCGGCCAGAACTATCACCAAGGTGAAAAACCTAAGTATTGGGCGAAAAACCAGAGATTCCATAGGACAAGGATCGCCTTGATCCGATTGGACCCCAATCCTGCCAAGCCTGCTGTGGAATGGCCCAGGCTGTGGTTTTTAGGACACCAAAACCCCCATAAACTAGGGGTTGCACCTAGCAATAGGTGACTTCACAGGTTCAACAAAGTGAATCGATAGACCATCGGTCCTGGCAACGGGCGGTCTCCGACACGAGAACCAAGGATGACTTCAACCGAAGTCATACAAACCGCAATGAGGTTGGTTAACGCCAGCCTAAGAAATAGGAGTACAACCATGGCCGTCGTATCGACGCGACAGCTGCTGGATAACGGTGTTCACTTCGGACACCAGACCCGCCGCTGGAACCCAAAAATGAAGCGTTTTATTTTCACAGAGCGCAATGGCATTTACATCATCGATTTGCAGCAGTCACTTGCTTACATTGACCGCGCATACGAATTCGTTCGCGAAACCGTAGCTCACGGTGGCACCGTTCTATTCGTAGGTACCAAGAAGCAGGCTCAGGAAGCAATTGCAACTGAAGCAGCTCGCGTTGGTATGCCATACGTAAACCACCGTTGGTTAGGTGGAATGCTTACAAACTTCCAGACCGTTTCAAAGCGTATTTCTCGCATGAAGGAACTAGAGCAGATCAACTTTGATGATGTTGCTGGTTCAGGTCTGACCAAGAAAGAACTTCTAGTTCTTCGTCGCGAAAAAGAAAAGTTAGAACTTGTTCTAACTGGTATTCGTGACATGCAGAAACTTCCAAGTGCAATTTGGGTTGTTGACACAAACAAAGAGCACATTGCAGTTGGCGAAGCTCACAAGCTAAACATCCCAGTTGTTGGCATTCTTGATACCAACTGTGATCCAGATGTTGTGGACTACCCAATTCCAGGAAATGACGATGCACTTCGCGCTGTTGGTTTACTAACTCGCGTAATTGCAGATGCAATTGCTGATGGCTTGATGGCACGTGCTGGCGGTGCAGTTGCTGGTGCACCTGCAGACGCAGCAGTTGAGCCACTTGCTGACTGGGAAAAGGAACTTCTAACTGGAACTGCAGACGCAGCACCTGCTGAAGCTCCAGCTGCCGAAGCACCTGCTACTGAATAAGCATTCGTAACTGCGGGCATAACTTTGCCCGCAGTTATAACCCTCGCTATCCAATACCTACTGACCCCAAAACTAAAAGGAAATAAATCATGTCTATTTCAGCCGCGGACGTAAAGAAACTTCGCGACATTACTTCAGCCGGAATGATGGAGTGCAAGAAAGCACTTGAAGAATCAAA
>JBEION010000151.1:0-3254 GCA_040377565.1 Candidatus Nanopelagicales bacterium
AACAACATCTGATGCAGGTACCGAACTTGAATCCATCAACATGTCGTAGACAGTTCGCTTGCCGCCAAGATCATCTGGGTTAACACCAAGACCGATTGACAGTGAACCTTGTGGATCCATATCAACCATCAAAACTTTTCGTCCAGCTTCAGCAAGTGCTGCACCAAGATTGATTGTGGTTGTTGTTTTACCAACACCACCCTTTTGATTCGTCATTGCAATGATGTAAGCCGGACCATGACTCGACAATGGTTTAGGCGCACTAAATGTTGGAAGTGGTCGACCAGTTAACCCAAGGATCACGCCAGGAGTCTTTGTTTCTTCGGTAGTCACAATTGGGGTAACTGATGCTTCATGGTCAATTGGCAAGACTGGTGTTGATTCAGTTGCTATCGGAGCCGAAACTGGCATTGCTGTGGCAGCTAATGGATCGCTTAAACTCTGATCCTGAGGAATTGGAACTGTCATAACTATCCTTCCCAGCACACACGTGACCAACAGAAATATTCCGTCGAGCCAGAATTAATCGTCGCTGAGGAAGTTACGACTACTTTAGATTAAGCCCTTTTCCCAATAAACACTGGGATGCAAGGTGGCTTTTGCGTTGGTGTCGCAAACGATATTGGGCTCGAATTACCGAGCTTGGGCTCGCGGATGGGCTGTGGCATAGACCTCGCGCAACTGGTCAACAGTCACCAAAGTGTAGATCTGGGTCGTTGTGACCGATGCGTGCCCTAAAAGCTCCTGAACTACTCGGACATCGGCGCCATTTTCCAGCAAATGTGTGGCAAACGAGTGCCTCATGGTGTGTGGTGAAACCTTGCCAGCCAAATCCGCACGCTGCGCGGCTGCCTGCAGAATTGTCCACGCGCTTTGCCGGGAGAGCTTTGAGCCTCGGGCATTCAAAAACAGCGCCGAACTGGAGGTTGATTTCCCTGACAGAACTGGCCTACTTCGAACCAAATAACGTTCTAAAGCTCGCAGGGCGTGGGATCCCACCGGAACTAGACGCTCCTTATCTCCTTTACCTTTGAGGCGCAGAATCGGAAGCTCCTTGGAAAGTGTCGAAACATCGTCCAAACTCAAGTTTGTTAACTCAGAAATTCGGGCTCCAGTTCCATAAAGCAATTCCAGAAGTGCGTGATCGCGCATCATCAGAACTGACACATCAGAATCACTTCCAGCCCCGACTGCGGCCAGTAATCTCTCAATCTCAGTAAAAGTCAAAGCCTTAGGTAGACGTTTAGATACGCCTGGTGGCTTTACAGCTCGAGCCGAATCCGAAGCAGTAATTCCTTCTTTTGCTAAAAACGCATGCAGACCGCGAACCGCAATCAAGGTTCTGGCTGCTGATGAAGGTGCCAACGCAGGATGCTGGCCGCTACCCAGTCTTAAGCTGATCAAGAATTCCGAGATTTCATTTGCTGTAACGCTTGAAAATTCCGCGATCCCCCGACTTACCAGGAATTCTTGGTACCTAGCTAAATCTCGACGATACGCAGACATGGAATTCTTAGCTAAACCACGCTCGACAAGTAAATGATCTAGGTATCCATTAATGTGCCGATGAATTTGAGATGGATTAGCAGCAGGCACACTTTGAACTTACCTGACATAACTATTTAAAGGCCGCTAATAAACCTAGTGAATATTCGGTGATGAGTTTTTTGGGTGCCTAGGTCTTGCCAGCTACCGATTTAGACAGTTGAGTAGCGATCAGCCATCATGGCTTCACGTCGGGCTACTTCAGTGCTGACTCCGGCTAGCAAACTTGAAAGCGGGGTGTCTAAGGCATTGCAGACAGCCGCCAAAAGCTCCGAAGATGCCTCTTTTTGGCCACGTTCTAGTTCGGACAAGTACCCCAATGAAACCTGAGCATCGCGGGATACGTCGCGCAGGGTTCGTCCTTGTTCATTGCGGCGGCGGCGCAATTCTTCGCCAATGACCTGACGCATAAGAATCATCTTCTTGCCGTAAACCGGGGTGGCACTCGGATCGGCGATCTTCACGGTGTGAGTCAGGGAGATCTGATTTGGAGTCGCGGCAGATCTTGCTGAGGTATTCATAACCTGGTGCTGGGTCATTTCGCGTTCCATTCCTTCATCATATCAATAATCCATTGATTACGTCTTGTGGTTAATCATGCCCAATAAATCTGGGGATAAACCCTGACATTCAAGACAATAGAGACGGTTTTAAAGCATTGTCAGTAAAAGCTCAAGGGCTGCAGCGACCGTCTCTTCTCTAACTTGATCTCTTGCCTCCCTTGGGTCATCTGTCTCGGAAAACAGATGTAACTCATCGACTGCCGAATCAATCACGGTTCCTTGCTCATCACGCATCACGCAAGCAACAAAAACCGTGCCTGGCAAGTGACCATCTTGCGAAGCTGGACCGGCAACGCCAGTTACTGCCAAACCAAAATCTGCATTTAACTTGCTTGCAACGCCAGTAGCCATTTCCAGCGCAACTTGAGCCTGCACGGCTCCGCCTTCAGCCAGCAAAGTTTCAGATACGCCTAACAAACTGGACTTCAAGTCTGTTGCGTAAGCGATGATTCCACCGCGAAAAATCTGGGAGGCGCCTGGAATTGAAGTAATCGTTGAACCAAGTTGGCCACCGGTAATCGACTCGGCTGTCGCCACAGTTCGTCCTTGCATCGCAAACACGACAGTTACAGCTAAGGAATCAATGTCGGTAGTCATTATGCGGCTCGTTTCATTCGCCTAGTATGCCAAAGACTTTAACTACTACGTGGAAGAACTCGCGCTTTTAACACGTAGTCGATTCCGGTAGTAATTGTTAGTGCCAAGGCAACGCCTAACGACATCTGAGCAACGGCGTCAACCCAGCCATTGAGTGGAATTAGGAATGCCACAATCGCAATAATCTGACTTACGGTTTTAACTTTTCCACCGCGACTGGCTGGGATAACTCCTTGCTTAATAACCCAGAATCGCAACAAGGTAATGGCAACTTCTCTAAAGATGATTACGCCAGTTACCCACCATGCGATTTCACCTTGGATCGATAGCGAAATCAAGGCAGTACCAATCAATGCTTTATCTGCGATCGGGTCAGCGATCTTTCCAAAGTTTGTAACTAAGCCATAACGTCTGGCCCAAACTCCATCTACCAAGTCAGTCAATGCTGCAATCAAAAACACAGCAGCGCTCGCCCACTGCGCTGAATCGTTTTGCTCAACTGCCAGAACTAAGTATCCAAAAATTGGAACCATAAACAAACGAGCCACT
>JBEION010000046.1:0-6446 GCA_040377565.1 Candidatus Nanopelagicales bacterium
AGCATTAATTGCCGAGAGTTCCATAAACTTTGCTGAGCCTGCTCTGGCAATTAGTTGCGCCAAAGTTGTCTTGCCAGTTCCAGGTGGACCCCACAGAATAACTGATGACTTGGTATCAACGTCATTCGGTTGCAGGAGCTTATGTAATGGGCTTCCCTTAGCAATCGCTTTACGTTGACCAACAAACTCATCAAGAGTGCGTGGGCGCATTCGAACTGCTAGCGGCGAACCGCCAGATTCTTGATCAAACAGCGAATCAGTCATCGCTAGCGTCTTGAGCGAATGGATCTGCGTCAATCCCAGCTTCAAGTCGCTGTTGATCTGTGATTGGAGTTGGTGCACTTGTTAGTGGATCAAAGCCAGCACCCGTCTTCGGGAATGCAATCACGTCACGCAGACTGGTAGCGCCAGAAAGCAGCATGCAAATTCGATCCCAACCAAAAGCAATACCGCCATGTGGTGGTGGCCCGTAAGCAAATGCATCAAGTAAGAAGCCAAACTTCTCACGCGCTTCTTCGTCGCTTAGACCAAGCAAACTAAAGACTCGCTCTTGCACATCACTTCGATGGATACGAATTGAACCGCCACCAATTTCATTGCCGTTGCAAACAATGTCATAAGCCCACGCCAAAGCTTTATCTGGCGCTTCTTCAAATCGATCGACCCATTCAGAGTTTGGTGAAGTGAATGGGTGATGAACTGCAGTCCAGCCGCCGTCATCAGTCTTTTCAAACATTGGAGCATCAACAATCCAAAGGAAAGACCATTGACTCTCGTCGATCAGTCCACAACGCTCGCCAACTTCTTGTCGAACTGCGCCTAACAACTGCTGAGTGTTGGACTTCTCGCCAGCCCCAAAGAATGCACAATCCCCTGGCTTAGCTCCCAAGTGTGCAGCTAGTCCTGATCGTTCTTCATCAGAAAGATTCTTTGCAACCGGTCCACCGAGAGTTCCATCAGCGTCAAAAGTTACGTAGGCCAAACCTTTAGCACCGCGTTGCTTCGCCCATTCTTGCCAAGCATCAAATGCTCTACGTGGTTGATCGGCTCCACCAGGCATTACAACTGCGCCGACATACTCATTCTGGAAAACTCTGAATTCGGTGTTCTTGAAATAAGCAGTGCAGTCAGACAGTTCAATGTCAAAACGTAGATCTGGTTTATCAGAACCGTATTTATCCATCGCATCAAAGTAAGTCATGCGCGGAATATCGCCGATTGTGTAATCCAAAGTTCCTTGCCAAAGGCTACGAACAATTGCTTCGCCGACTTCTAGGATGTCTTCTTGCTCCACGAAGCTCATTTCAATATCGAGCTGAGTAAATTCTGGTTGACGATCCTTGCGGAAATCTTCGTCTCGGTAACATCTTGCGATCTGGTAGTAGCGCTCCATGCCAGCCACCATCAGAAGTTGCTTGAACAACTGCGGGCTTTGTGGCAAGGCGTACCAATGTCCAGGCTGCAATCGAACTGGAACTAAAAAGTCACGAGCACCTTCAGGTGTGCTGCGAGTAAGTGTTGGAGTCTCGATTTCAACAAAATTGCGATCATGTAGAACTTCGCGCGCTAATCGGTTGACGTCACTTCGCATTCGTAAGATATTTCCAGCTGCTGGACGACGTAAATCTAAGTAGCGATACTTCAAACGAGTTTCTTCACCAACTGTGATCGCATCATCAATTGGGAACGGTAGCGGCGCACTTTTGCTCAGTACAACAACTGAGTCTGCAATGACTTCAATCTCGCCAGTCTGAATCTCTGGGTTTTCGTTTCCAGCTGGACGTGCCTCAACGGTGCCAATGATTTGCAGACAGAACTCAGATCGGAGTTCACCGGCAACTGCTTCATCACGAACGACAACTTGAACTGTGCCAGTTGAATCGCGAAGGTCTAGAAATGCAATGCCACCATGGTCGCGGCGTTTGCCTACCCATCCAGCCAAAGTGACTTGCGAACCAGCATCGCTTAAACGGAGCGCGCCGGCATTGGTAGTTCTTAGCATTTAAGGTTCCTTAATTGGACTATTTGATTCGATCGAGCAAAACACTTACTAGTGATTCTACGGCCAGGCTCTCTTGTGATCCATCTACGAGGTTTTTAACAACCGCAGTTGAGCTGGCCATCTCGTCTTCACCAATGATCACTGCAAACTTCGCACCGCTTCGATCCGCACTCTTCATGGCTGCCTTGATGGATCTGCCGTCATAAGCAATGTCAGCATTGATTCCAGCAGCCCTAATCTCCCCTGCTAGTCCCACGACTTTGGTAATTGCTGCTTGGCCAACTGGAATTAAGAACACTTCGGCGCTGGCTTCATCAACCAGCTTCAATCCTTCTGCTTGCACTGCAAGACAGGTTCGATCCACACCTAAACCAAAGCCCACGCCACCAATAGCTGGACCTCCAAGAGTTTCGATCAAACCGTCGTAACGACCACCGCCACCAATTGCAGATTGGGCACCCAAGCCATCGTGAACGCATTCAAATGTAGTTCGCACGTAGTAATCCAAACCGCGAACTAAACGTGGGGCTTTTTCGTACTGCACACCCAAGACATCTAGATACCCAAGAACTTTTTCATGATGTTCAGAACATGCCGCACATAAGTTGTCTGGCATCAATGGCGCGTCTTTAAGTTGATCTTGAACTGCTTGGCGCTTGTCGTCGAGAACACGTAACGGATTAATCTCGGCGCGAGCTCGGGTTGCCTCATCCAAATCACACTTATTCAAGAACTCAACTAGCTTCTGGCGATAGCCAGGACGACATTCATGGCAACCGAGTGAGTTAACTAAGATTCGAACTTGCTTAAGTCCCAAAATATTTCGCTGTGCGTGATGTGCCATCCAAATTACTTCTGCATCAAGTGCGGGATCAGAAGATCCGATGGTCTCCACGCCAACTTGCGTGTGTTGACGGTATCTACCTGATTGTGGCTGTTCGTATCTAAAGTGCGGACCCGTGTACCAAACTTTTGCAGGCAAGGCTCCCCGATCCATTCGGTTCTCCAACATTGCGCGAAGTACTCCTGCAGTACCTTCAGGTTTTAACGTGAGGCTGCGTCCACCTTTATCTTCGAAGGTGTACATCTCCTTTGAAACCACATCAGTCGATTCACCAACACCTCGAACAAAAAGAGCTGTATCTTCAAAAATCGGAGTCTCGATGTATCCGTAGCCAGAGTTTCTTGGTGGCGTCGAAAGTGCATCACGAACTTTTAACCACAGCGCCGAGAACGGCGGAATGACATCGTAGGTTCCTTTTGGAGCCTTAAATAGCTCGGTCATATTGCGCTAAGACCTTTAGCAACTCGCAACAAATATTCATTGCTGCTTTTTTCTACTGTCATGTTGCTGGCTGGACCATGTCCTGGGAATACCAATGATGAGTCAGGCAAGTTCAAAACAACGTCGCGTAGCGAAGTGTCCATGTCTGCAGGAGAGCTACCTGGCAGATCCGTTCGTCCAATTGCGCCGGCAAAAAGTACGTCTCCAGTAAACACATGGTTCACGTCACCGTCGAAATCAAACAGAATCGAACCTTGCGTGTGACCAGGAGCATGCAGCACAGTAAATTTCAATCCGGCTAACTCCATTGTCATCTGATCGGTGACTTCTCTAGTGTCTTCAGGCTCAGCAAATACGTCATCGCTTGCCATCATTTCCATCAGGGCATTCTTAGTTTCGACCGAAACACCGGCACCGGGATCATTTAGCAAGAATCGGTCGGAGCCATGAATGTAGGCGGGAATTCCATATCCAGTTGCAACTGGAAAAATTGACCACATGTGATCGATATGACCGTGCGTCAACATTGTGGCAATTGGCTTCAAATGGTGTTCTGCGATGATCTCTTTGATTCCAGGTGCACTGCCTAAGCCTGGATCGATAATTATGCACTCCGAGTTGGCACTGGGCGCGATTACATAGCAATTGGTCTGCCACGGACCAGCACCAAAGCTCTTAATTAACATTACCCACGCACCTGTTACTCGGAATTCCCCTAGGCTACCGCGAATTTGCTCATATCTAGGGCACCGTAGAATGATGAATTGTGCCTTCAAAACGAGAACGTGAACTAGCCCGAGCCAAATTTGCGCGTCAACAAGAACGTCGTGCCCACCGCAAGGTGCGTGACCGCTTTGTCAGCATCGTGGTACTCGGGTTGCTGTTTGTTGGCTTAATCGGCTTTGCCACATATCAGAATGGTCAATCTGACGAGATTATTGCCGATCCAGCCGCAAGTGCTTCAACTCAGCCTGAGCCGGTCGCAATTTCAACTAATGCCCCGATCGAGGGTTGCCAGGAACCAGTTCAAGTTAGAGCCAACAACATTACTTTTGGCAGCGCTACAGCTGACTTGCCAACCGCCAGTGAATTCAGTCTTGAAACAAACTGTGGCTTGATTAAGTTTGCAACTGATGCCAAGGCACCAACAACGGTTGGAACTATCGCTTGGCTAGCTAACCAAGGCTTTTACAACAACACTTCGTGCCACCGCTTAACCACTCAAGGAATCTTTGTACTTCAGTGTGGTGATCCAGCAGGCGACGGCACTGGAAGTCCAGGCTTTAGCTTTGCAGATGAAAACTTGCCAACTGCAGGGGCCGATGGCAACTACATTTATCCACGCGGCACAGTTGCCATGGCAAATAGTGGCCCTAATACAAACGGCAGCCAGTTCTTCTTGGTCTACCAAGATTCACCATTGCCACCGAACTATTCGGTCTGGGGAAACATCACTGAAGGCTTAGATGTGCTCGATAACGTTGCATCCGCTGGGGTTTTAGATGGATCTAGTGATGGATTACCTAGCCAAGCAGTCGTTATTAGCAAGGCTTCAACTACGCCATAATTGGATGGCACACCAAGAGCCCATAAGGGACCCGAACAAAAGGACACGTCATGACAACAACTAACGAGTTTGGCTATGTAGATGACGAAGGAAACGTATTCCTAAATGCTCCTTCCGGGCCCACCAAGATTGGTCAGTACGCAGCAGGCGAACCAAATGAAGGCTTGGAGTTCTTCACTAAGCGCTATCACGACTTGGTTTCTGAGATTGAACTAGCCGCAGCTCGTCTAAAAGACGGCAAGGGCAATGTTGAATCCATCACCGCTTTGATTGACCGGATCGACAAGGCAATTGAAAATCCAAATTTGCTGGGTGACTTCGACAAGATTCGCGCTGGCAAGGATTCTTTGCTGGCTGGTTTTGAAGAACATAAAGCCGCCGCTAGCGCAAAGAAAGCTGAAGTTAAAGCTGCAGCCCTTGCCAAGCGTGAAGAAATCGTTGCGCTGGCTGAATCGCTAGCAAACTCCACTGCTTGGAAAGTTACTGGCGAAAAGTACAAAGAGCTGCTTGACCAGTGGAAGAAACTTCCAAACGCTGATCGGGCCAAAGAACAAGAACTTTGGAAGCGCTTTAGTCACGCTAGATCTGCATTCGATAAGGCTCGTCGCGCATATTTCTCAACTTTGGACGCAAGTCGTACCGAGGCTGTAAGTGCCAAGAAAGCTTTGATTAAGAAAGCTGATGAGTTAGCTGAATCTACTGAGTGGGCAAACACCACAACTGCCTACAAAAAACTTATGGACGAATGGAAAGCTACGGCGCGTGCTGCCAAGGGCCAAGAAGAAAAGCTTTGGGCTGAATTTAAGGCTGCCCAAGACAAGTTCTTTGCAAATCGCAATGCAGCCAACTCCGTACGTGATGAAGAGTTCACTAAGAATCTTGAAGTAAAACTTGAATTACTCAAAAAAGCTGAGGCCTTGCTTCCAATCACCAATGTTGACTCAGCAAAGGCTGCATTACGTGAGATTCAGGAAGCTTGGGAAAAGGCCGGACATGTTCCGCGCAATGACAAAGACAAGATTGAACGCCGACTTAAGGCTGTCGAAGATGCAATCCGCAGCGTACAAGAAGAACAATGGCATCGCTCCAAGCCAGAGGTTGTGGATCGCGCTAATTCACTTGTTACTTCGTTTGAGGCGAGCATCGCAAAACTTGAAAAGCAAAAAGCTGCCGCTGCAACTGCAGGTAAGACTGCTGACGTTTCTAAGTTAGAGACTCAAATTGCTCAAGCGCAAGGTTTGCTAGAAGCTGCTCGCTCTGGCGCTGCAACTTTAGGTTAAGAAGTAGCTCAAACTCGATAGACGTCATAGACGCCGTCGATACCCTTTACCGCACGCAGCACTTGATTCAAGTGTGACGGATCCCCCATCTCGAATGTGAAACGTGAGATGGCAACGCGATCCTTAGTTGTAGTAACTGACGCATTCAAAATGTTTACATGCTGATCTGATAGTGCTCGGGTAACATCTGAAAGTAATCTGGCGCGATCGAGTGCTTCAACTTGAATGTTCACCAAGAAGATACTGCTCTTGCCTGGCGTCCAAGCAACTTCAACAAGACGTTCTGGTTGAGTACGCAAATCATCAGCGTTG
>JBEION010000164.1:0-3002 GCA_040377565.1 Candidatus Nanopelagicales bacterium
CACGTGCGTGGATGTCGTCGATGACTTTGCGCCCAGCAACTTGGTAGTCATTCACATTCGCCATTTGGGTTACATCCAAAACATCAAGCATGTGATGTGGGATGCCGCGACGATCTTCAAGGGGCAATTTCGCAGTTCCGATGTCCATGCCTTTGTATAACTGCATTGAGTCGGCGTTGATGATCTCGCCATCAATCAGTTCAGCAAGATCTAAAGACAAATCTGTCTTGCCAACTGCAGTTGCGCCGAGGATTACAAAGACCGGTTGCACTTTATTGCCTGAACTATCGAACAGGAATGCTTGGCATTCCCAGCATTACGCCAGCATCAGTTCCTGGCGTGGTTGGCATTTGCCCGGCTTCGTAGTTATCGCCAGCAACCGTCTTGCGAACTGAAATAAGTTTGTCGGCCAAGAAGTGAAATGGCGCTGCATGCGTTACTTCAGCAACCACAACATCGCCTGGGCGAAGTTTGTGTTCAACGCCGTGAACGTCAGTGCGAGTGACGTGAGCTAGGCGGAAATCCCGAGCACGACCACTAACTCGACCAGTGCTGTCGTCTTTACGGCCTTCGCCAGTTGCGACCATCACTTCAATTTGTTTACCGATGAACTTTTTGTTTTCATCCCACGCAATTGAGTTTTGTAATTCAACCAGGCGCTCATGGCGATCTTGAATGACTTCTTGTGGAACTTGGTGATCCATGGTTGCCGCTGGTGTGCCAGGACGCTTTGAGTATTGGAAAGTGAAAGCGCTGGAGAAGCGGGCTTGGCGGACCACTTCTAAAGTCTGCTGGAAATCTTCTTCGGTTTCACCTGGGAAGCCAGTGATGATGTCAGTTGTGATTGCCGCATCTGGCATCGCAGCACGCACGCGTTCGATGATGCCTAAGTACTTGTCTTGTCGGTAAGACCGACGCATGGCCTGCAAGATTCGATCGCTACCGGATTGCAATGGCATATGAAGTTGTGGCATGACATTCCATGTTGTTGCCATGGCTTCGATGACATTGTCAGTGAAGTCACGAGGGTGTGGACTGGTGAAACGAACGCGTTCTAGGCCTTCGATCTCGCCACACGCCTTCAATAGATCTGAGAAAGCATTGCGATCGCCAAACTCAACACCGTAGGCGTTTACGTTTTGGCCAAGCAGCGTTACTTCAAGCACACCTTGCTCAACTAGCACTTTGATTTCATTCAAGATGTCTGCGGGACGGCGATCTTTTTCGCGGCCGCGTAGCGCAGGCACGATACAGAAAGTGCAAGTGTTGTTACAGCCAACGCTGACGCTGACCCAAGCCGAATGCGCAGCATCACGACGAGCTGGCAAAGTCGATGGGAAAACATCTAGTGATTCAAGAATCTCAACTTGTGAGTCTTTTTCAACGCGAGCCCGTTCCAACAGGATTGGTAGTGCATCGAGGTTGTGAGTTCCAAAGACTACATCGACGTAAGGTGCACGCTTGACAATGTCGCCGCGATCTTTTTGAGCCAGGCATCCCCCGACTGCGATCTGGAGCTGCGGGTTCTTTTCCTTGATTGGAACTAGCTGGCTAAGCGCGCCATAAAGTTTGTTTGATGCGTTTTCGCGAACTGCGCAGGTGTTGAAAACGATGATGTCAGGCTGCTGACCTTCTGGGACTGCGGTGTATCCGGCAGCATCCAAAAGGCCAGCGAATCGCTCAGAGTCGTGCACGTTCATCTGGCAACCCATGGTGCGCACCTCGTAGGTGCTAGGTGCGCCCGCTGGGCTCAGAGATGAGGTCACTAGCCAATTCTAGGCTTTTTTGGCAGGTCGAAAATTCAGCGAAACTGCTTAAGAAAGATCTGACATTACTTCTGCACCATTGAAATCGGCGGCTTCTAAGTCTTGGATTACCCGAAGTGCAATTGAAGTGTTGTAACCCTTTCGAGCAAGCAAGCCAAACAGCCGACGCTTGCGAACCTCAGGCTCTAGGCGGGTCATAGCGCGAGCTTTGCGCTCCACTAGTTCAGTAGCCATACGCAGTTCATCTGCGTCTGAGACGACTAGCAGCGCCTCTTCAATGATCTCTTGGTTCACACCCTTTTGACGCAGTTGCTGACGAAGAACGCTGCGTGAGACGCGCTTAGTGTTACAGCGAGAACGAATTAGTAACTCGGCATACGCTGCGTCATCAACCATGCCGATTTCTTCGAACCGATCCAGCACACTCTTGGCAACATCTGGTTCGATGTGACGCTTTGCAAGGGCAGTTTCTAGTTCCTTGCGAGAACGTGGCATGAAGTTAAGTTGATTAAGCACTATGTTACGAGCCTGGGAATGCGCATCATCTACTGATCCGGCAGATGAAACTGCCTCGGTGGCACTAATTAAGTCTTGAAGACTTGGTTTAGTATCCACCGAGGCGTCCATTCGTTTTAGGGCGTTCGTTTTTAGAACTTAGTAAGAAAGCTTGAAGGATTAATCCTCTTCTGGCATTTCTTCGTCGTCATCGATTGAAACTGGCACTACTGCTAGTTCTGTCTTAGCAACAGCCATTTTCTTTTCCTTGAGCTGACGCTCTAGATCATTTGTTAGACCGGCGTTGTCCTTTAGGTACTTGCGAGCATTTTCCTTGCCCTGACCTAGCTGGTCACCATCATGGGTGTACCAGGCACCGGACTTGCGAACCAAGCCTTCTTCGACAGCCATGTCCAAGATGCCACCTTCGCGTGAGATGCCTTCGCCATAAAGAATGTCGAATTCAGCTTGCTTGAACGGTGGCGCAACCTTGTTCTTAACAACCTTGACGCGAGTACGGTTACCAACTGGCTCGGTACCGTCCTTCAAAGTTTCGATGCGACGGATGTCTAGGCGAACTGATGCGTAGAACTTAAGCGCCTTGCCACCGGTTGTGGTTTCTGGGCTTCCGAACATTACGCCGATCTTGTCGCGCAACTGGTTGATGAAGATACAGGTTGTGTTGTTTGTGGAAAGTGCACCAGTGATCTTGCGAAGTGCCTGTGACATCAAACGAGCCTG
>JBEION010000053.1:0-5794 GCA_040377565.1 Candidatus Nanopelagicales bacterium
CATTCAACGTGGCAGCACTTATGGTTTTAGTTGCTCTTACCGGTTCGATTGTGGTTTCGAGTTGGTTTGTGGATGTATTGCCAACAGCAATGTCGACGTTGGGAATTTCTGAGGCATTTGCCGGCTTAATCATCGTTGCCCTTGCCAGCAACGTGGTTGAAGGGTTCTCTGGAATCCAGTTAGCTGCTCGCGGTCAGCAAAGTTATGCCTTGCAAATCATTTTGCAGTCCCCGGTTCAGGTCGCAATGATCATCGCGCCACTGATTGCTCTTGCTGCACCGCTTGTTGGCGCAGCAACTTTCACTCTGGTTTTGTCACCGCTTTTGTTGGCCGTAATGTTCATGGCTGTTTTCATCGCAATCGTTGTGGTTTCCGATGGACAATCAACTTGGTTTGAAGGCGCTGCCTTGATCACTTTGTATCTAGGTATTGCTACTGCATTCTGGTGGAGTTAAACCCTTGAAGTCAGTTCGGTTGCATTCATGATTACTAATGACATTGCGCAAGCTGTAACAGCCCTTTCTTCCGGAAAGTTATGTGCAATCCCAACTGAAACGGTTTATGGCCTTGCAGCTAATGCGCTGGATGAATCCGCAGTTGCCCGTGTATTTGCAGCTAAAGAACGTCCAGCCGATCATCCACTAATTGTTCACGTTGCAAGTGCTTCGGACGTAAGCGAATGGATTACTGAACTTCCGCAGTGGGCAATTGATTTAACTAATGCAGTTTGGCCTGGACCATTAACTATCGTTGGACCTCGCACCACGGCTGCCAGTAACTCGGTAACCGGCAATCAAGACACGGTTGCAGTTCGAGTTCCAAGTCACCCAATCGCACAAGAGTTATTGCAGCAACTAAAAATTCAAGGTGTGAAGGGCGTAGTAGCGCCAAGTGCTAATCGGTTTGGGCATGTCTCACCTACAAGTGCTGCGCATGTATCTGCAGACTTGGGTGAATACCTGGCTACAAACGGAGATTTGATTTTGGATGGCGGTGATTGCCAAGTCGGAGTTGAATCCACCATCGTGTTAGCTACTGGATCCCAGCCAGTGATTTTGCGACCAGGTGCAGTAACTTCTGCTGACATAAAGCGAATCACTGGCGTTGAAGTTTCTGACGAAACGACAAACGTACCCAGAGTTAGCGGAGCATTAGATTCGCACTACTCCCCAACTGCCCAGGTAGTTCTGATCACCGGTACTGAAACGGAATTTGAGAGCAATGCTGGATTCTTGGCCATGGCCCAAACTCCAACACCAACCGGATTAACTCGCCTGGCAACACCTACAACGATTGAAGACTTTGCTCACGAGCTTTACAGTTCCTTGCGCGCTGGCGATGACTTGAAGCTCAAAACTATTTATGTTGTGCCACCAAATGGCGATGGTTTAGCGCAAGCAATCAATGATCGATTGAATCGCGCAGCTTTCTAACGAACTACCAGTTCACCGATCGCGTGAATTGCAATTCCAGCTAATGCCCCAACGATGGTTCCGTTAACTCGAATGAATTGCAGATCGCGGCCAACTTGAAGTTCGATTTTCTTTGCAGTGTCGCCAGCATCCCAACGCGCAACTGTGTCACTGATTACGGCTGCAATTTCGTCTCGGTACCTATCAACTAAATGAGTAGTGGCATTTTCCAGCGCGGTATCAATAGTCTCTTGTAATTGGCGATCGGCTGAAACCTTAGTTCCAAAGTTTGCAATCAAAGTTGTAACCCGAGTGCGCAATTCACTGTCTGGATTTGCAGCTTCCTGACGCAAAGTCTTTTTAGTCGAGATCCAAATGTCAGAAATTGTGTGGCGAACTTCTGGCCGATCAACCAAACGCATCTTGGCCGCGTTCACGCGTTCAATGATTACGGGATCTGATTGAAGTTGATCGGCGAATCGATGCAAAAGCCGTTCGATTGAATGCCGAATTGGATGATCGTAATCTTCTTGCACTTCTTTACTAAGTTCAATCAAGCGCTCGTAAAGCCATTCGCCAGCTTTATCTTTACCAAGCCCTGGCAACCATTTTGGCAATTGCTTATCGATCCAACCTTTTGCTCGCGCTGGATCGTTTTCTAACCAGTCTTGAATTGCCTTTGCCAACATGTCCACGATCGGGGTGTGGGCATCGTTTTCTACGGCCTTGACTAAGAAGATTCCTAGCGGCTTTGCAATGTCAAAGTTCTCGGCAGTGCGACGGAAAGATTCTTCGATAACTTCTGCGATGTCTTCGTCATCTCCAAGTGATGTTGCCCAGGCAACCACGCCCGAAAGTTCATCAGTAACTTGCTTGGCGTTTTGGGGATTGCTTAGCCAACCACCTAAGCGGTTAGCAATGTCTGCAGATTGCAGTTTGCTACGAACCACTTCTTCCGACAAGAAATTGTCGCCAACGAATTCGCCAAGGCTGGCACCGATTGCATCTTTGCGAGTTGGAATGATCGCAGTGTGTGGAATTGGTAAGCCAAGTGGTCTGCGGAACAATGCTGTAACGGCAAACCAGTCAGCTAAGCCACCGATCATTCCAGCTTCAGCAGCTGCTCGAACATAGCTAACCCATTCCGGTGCGCCAGAGGCTTCAGCACGTTTTGCAAAAACATAAATGACAGCCGAGGCAAGTAAGAGTCCGGTGGCAAAAGATTTCATGCGGCGCAATTGCTTGCGCTTTATCCGATCACTTGCGCGCGTGGTGATGCGAAGTGGTTGGCTCATGCCTTAATCGTAGGCGTGTGGTCTACGCCCGCAATCTGGTCGTGGACATGTCCGGCCAGACGCTCAATGATGACTAGTCCGTCCTTCACACCACCTGGTGAACCGGGCAGATTAATAATCAAGGATGAACCAGTAACGCCAGCAAGGCCGCGAGATAGATCTGTTGTTGGAACTCGATCTCGCGAGTAAGCGCGGAAGGCTTCTGGGATTCCCGGAAGAAGTTTTTTGATCAGCGGCGCAGTTGCTTCAGGAGTCACATCATGCGGCGAAACTCCAGTGCCACCAGTTGTGACAATTAAATCAACCTTGCCAGCAAGTGAAAGTTCGATAGCAGCCTGAATTTGTGAAATGTTATCTGGAATCACAATTGGATCTTTAAGTTCGTAACCAAGTTTGGTTAAACCGGCAGCCAAGATCTCACCGCTGGTGTCGGCATACACGCCAGCACTTGCGCGATTGCTCGCGGTGATAACTACAGCAGTACGAACAGCCATTTAGCTTCGGTTCCATTCCCCGTTACGACCGCCGTCTTTGTGAGTCATTTTCACATCAGTAATCGTGGCACCTGGGTCAATTGCCTTGACCATGTCGATAACTGTTAGGCCTGCGACAGCAACAGCGGTTAGAGCTTCCATTTCAACGCCAGTGCGATCGGCAGTCTTTACGGTGGCAGTGATGTCAACGCCTTCATCGACCACAACTAGCTCTACGGAAACTCCGTGAACTGCAATTGGGTGGCACAGCGGAATCAAATCTGGGGTGCGCTTAGTTGCCATGATTCCGGCAATTCGAGCCGTAGCTAACACGTCACCTTTTGGCACTGCGCCATCACGAAGGAGTGTGACAACTTCCTTGGAAAGCAGTACGCGACCAACGGTTGTTGCAGTGCGAGTTGTAACTTCGCGATCGGCAACATCAACCATGTGGGCATTGCCAGATGCATCAATGTGCGTTAAATCAGAGTTGCTCATAACTGGTAATCGTACGCGCAGTGTGGCCTGGGTCACGATTTAGTTGAGAATTCAACGAAATGTGGCAAGGTTCACACGGGATTTAAGGCTCTAGCCACCTTTTCGTAAGGAGGCATTCATAAAGGTCTGGGACAATTGAGATGTGGGAGACCCCCACATCTGAAGGAGAAAACACCATGAGTGTTCAAATGAACGAAACCGAATCCGTTGTTGGATTCCCTGCATTGGAATCAAACTATGCAGTCCTAATCAACAATGCCATTGGCGAGCACCGCAATTCCGATGTTAACTTCATCGTGCGCTCGTACAACATGGAAAAGAACAACATCACACGTAAGAGCGTTATCGAACGCCTACGTGACGCGTTCTAATCCACTGCTGTAACCCAAATAGCAAACCAAAAGAGGACCGATGCCTAGGCATCGATCCTCTTTAGTTTTTTCTGGGAAAGCGTTAGTAGTTACTGCTTGATTGCTGAGATGTCTAGGCGGGCCACGTCTTCCACGGCTTTAGCCACTGACTTAGCAACCTTTGGATCAAAGACGCTTGGCACGATGTAGCTGGCATTTAGTTGCTCTGGCGAAACGCAACCTGCAATGGCGTGGGCTGCTGCTAACAAAGTCTCGGTAGTGATCTTTGAAGATGCAGCGTCCAACAAGCCACGGAAGATTCCCGGGAATGCCAATACGTTGTTGATCTGATTTGGATAATCACTTCGGCCAGTTGCCACAATCTTTGCGTGCTTGGCAGCAATCACTGGATCGATTTCTGGATCAGGATTTGCCATTGCGAACACGATTGAGTCTTTAGCCATCGACGCAACATCGGCCTCAGTCAAAATGTTCGGTGCACTAACGCCAATGAAAACATCGGCTCCAGCTAGACCAGCGCCAAGCTTGCCTGTGACACCTGCCTTATTGGTGTTAGCCATCATCCATTCGCTGGTTGATTCGCTGTTTGGCCGATCTTTATAGATCGCACCTTCAGTGTCATATGCGGTGATGTTCTTCATGCCGGCTTCATAAAGTAACTGGGCAACTGCAGTTCCCGCTGCGCCCGCACCACTCATCACGATCTTTAGATCTGCAGGATTCTTCTTAACAATCTTTAGCGCGTTAGTCAGCGCTGCCAACACAACGATTGCAGTGCCATGTTGATCGTCATGGAAAACCGGGATGTCAAGTAGTTCACGCAGGCGCGCTTCAATTTCAAAACAACGTGGCGCCGAGATGTCTTCTAGGTTGATGCCACCATAAACCGGAGCCAAGATCTGGACCGTGCGAACGATTTCATCTACGTCTTGAGTATCAAGACAGACTGGCCAAGCATCAACATCGGCAAACTGTTTGAACAACGCAGCTTTACCTTCCATCACAGGAAGCGCAGCAGCTGGCCCGATGTTGCCAAGACCCAGAACTGCAGAACCGTCAGTAACAACAGCAACGGTATTGCGCTTAATCGTTAGGCGACGAGCATCGCTTGGCTCGTCATGAATTGCCATACAGATTCGTGCCACACCGGGTGTGTAAGCGCGGGAAAGATCATCGCGAGTACGAAGTGGAACTTTTGGCTTAACTTCTAACTTGCCGCCGAGGTGAAGTAAGAATGTGCGGTCACTGACTTTGCGCACGTTGGCGCCAGCAATTCCAGCAATCGCAGCAGTCACGCGGTCAGCGTGATCTGGATCGGAAGTATCGCAAGTAACGTCAACGACCATGCGTTCGTGACTGGATTCAACAACGTCGAGCGCAGTGAGCGCGGCACCAGTATCTATAACTGCTTGCGCCAGACTTGCGGTGGAAGATGATTCGGGCGATAACTCAACACGCAATGTAATTGCATAACCCGGACTGTTGTTAGCCATTAAACGTCTCTCCTTGATAAGTCTCTATTGTCCCATTTCCCGATAGTGGCAAACACCAGGTCCATGGGTACTTGGTCACATTTACCGCAGATTTCCCGCTCACAGCAATCGATTCACTGGCACGATGGTGCCATGACACCTCCATTTAACCTTTCCGGATCCAAGGCTTTAATCACTGGCGCAGGTTCTCCGACTGGCATTGGGTTCGCCAGCGCGAAGTTTCTTTGCCAAATGGGTGCCAGCGTTTACATC